>JAYVVR010000339.1:0-10024 GCA_043786835.1 Armatimonadota bacterium
CCGATTACCGAGAAGATACGCGGCGTCAAAAAGCTCGGCACCGACGAAATCTTAAACCCGCTGTTTGCCGTTTCCGACCCGCAGGCGACGGTGATTGCCGAGTATGCCGCGACAGGAGCGGCGTCGCTCGCCGTCCGCGAGCATAAGGCCGGCTGGAAGTCGGTGTTCTTTGGCGACCCTCAGCTCACGACCGAGCTTTTGCGCGGCCTCTATGCCTACGTGGGCATCCCAGTTTACGATGCTCAGGACGACACAGTCTTTGCGGGGGCCGACGGCTCTTTGACTATTCATGGGTCGTTCACGGGTCAGCGGACGATCAATCTGCCCCGGAAAGCTTCGGTGTATGATGCCTTCGATGGCAAAATACTGGCGACAAACGCCCGCTCGTTCCGGGCCTTTGTCCGCGCCCGCACTACGCGCCTGTATTTGTGGGGCGACGGCAGCGCACTCGCTCGAGTGACGGGCCTCGACCTGCCCGCGCAGTCCGCCGAAGTAGACCCGGCGCCATCGGTGCCGCCGGCCGTTTCTACTCCGCCGCCGCTGACTCCGCGTGAGCCGCGCCCTGCTGAGCTTATTCCCGGTCTCGAATCCTCCGAGCTTGTCTTAGGAACGATTGCGGCGGTTGAAGTGCTCGAAGTCACCATCACCGAGCTGACCGACTTTGGGGATGGAAACGACGAGGGCGATGCGCCTGAAAACCAGCCGGGCGAAGGTGAAGACGCGGACAGTGCCGAGAACCCGTCCCGCCGTTCCCGGTGGCAGCGCCGCCGTGCCGCAACCCGTGCCCGTCGGGACGCCGAGCGTGCCGCAAAGCTGCTGGAAACGCCCGAGGGCGACGGCAGCCTTCCTCCGGCCCCGCCGGTAGACATTGCCACGCTCCTGCCCGGCCTGCCCCCGCGCCGAACGCCTCCGCCGCCGTCCGCACGGGTCGCCGACATCCTCGCCGCCGACATCGCCGACGACGAAGCCTTCGGCATTTCCGATAACGCCGCTTTAGGCTTCACCGACGCTGCCCTCACCGACATGGCCGACGACTTTGGGGCAGCCGAGCGGGAAGAAGCCGAGGAGTGACCTCACCCCGCCTCGTCCCTCGACGACCCTCTCCTTTCTTAAGGAGAGGGTGGGGAGCCTAAGCGAGCCGGGTGAGGTTCCTGCGTGTGAGGAGCATCTGTCATGTGGCCTTCCTGGACAGTCCTGCCGCTGCTTTACGGCAGTGGCCTCGGCGTAGTCGCCAGCCTCTTTTTGATTGTCTACGGCGTTCTGCATCTGGTCAAACCTGATGCTGAACGTCCGCGCTCTTACGGGCTTCGCTTTGTGGGCGGCGGCCTGCTGTGTCTGCTTCCGCTTGTTGTCACGCTCACTTGTTCAAGCCGACTGCCAATTGCTTTTTGATGACATTGTATTATGGGCAATATCTACGATCTGCAAATCGCTCGCATCCGGCAGAAACTCGCGCAGACGCCGGGTGTATGGCTTAATCCTCCTGTTTCTACTAACCAGATTGAGGGCATTGAACGCGACCACAAAATTCGACTTCCGCCTGCTTACCGGCGCTTTTTGCTGGAGATAGGGGACGGCGGATGGTTTAGGACCTGGCCTTTGTACCCACTGGCTAAAGCACTTACTGTTGCAGAAGGGCCGCTTTCTGCCCCTTTTCCTTTTACTGGCAACTGGTGTATTGACGAGCCTGCCGAAGCCTCGCTCATGGCCAGCAACCTAGACTTCGACCTTAGCGGAGCATTACCGATCTTTTATTTTGGTTGTACCCACTCCGATTTCTTGGTGATGAACGGCCCGTATGCCGGGACCGTGATGTACGACGGGCGCGGCACGGATCAAGGCTGCAGCCCGTATACCGTAGACGGTCGAACCTACGCGCTTTCGACTAAAACTATTGCGAAGTCAAAACGGCTGGATTACTTAGGCTGGTTTGAGCGAGGATTAGAAAAGGGTTTCTTTTGAGGGGCGATTGTCTGAAATAGACATAAGAATCAGTGCATAAGCCATTCCGCTCTTATGTCCACGCAGGCAGACAATCGCACTCCAAAAGACCTGGTCTTCAGACCAGGACCGACACAAACCGATGAAAGAATACTCTTCGTCTGTGCCTGGGAATTCGCGCCGAGCGGGGCCTGCCGTACTATCACCCTAGACTCTCGTCGCTGCTTGCCAGAAAGAGCAATTCTGTGTCAACTCAAACATCAACTCGGAACAACCATAACCTTAAGGCTTCTGTGCTTATCTTGCTGCTTTTTGTCGGCCTTTGCCCGGTTTTACGGGCGCAGGGGCCGGCGATTACTGCCTACACCGAGTACCATACTCGAAAAGAGGGAGTAGATACGGCGGGAAAGAAGCAGCCGTGGCAAACGGTGAATCTCGACGCTAGACCCGCCGGGCAGAACGCTATGCTGGGGTGGCGTCAGTGGGGCCGGCAGGAGAAAAACTATACGCACTACGATGGTTCGGAAACCGCTTCATATGGCACTGGGGTGAATAAAGTCTCCGATTTGCTTGGCTATGACACGGCCAACACTTATGTCGGGACGGACAGCCTCTTCTTCGTCTCCTACAAAGACGCCAAGACCGGATCTGCCGTCAAGGACAACCGGACCTTTGTCTTTGGGTATAACAGTTTAGCATTTACCGTGCCAGCAAGTGCCGGTCCAAAGATCCTGCGCTTGTGGACCGGGGCGTATGCCTGCGACGGCGAACTTGATGCAGATCTTGTGTCTCCGAATGGTGATGTGCTGGCCTCATACAGCAAAATAATGGCGTGTCCAGTCCTCACAGCTGATGTCGGGTCCAATTTCTTCTACGGCTACTGGCGCATTCGTTTTCAGGGCGGCGGCCCGAGCGACACCCTGCGTATTCGCTGGCAAAGCCAGCACCGCCGAGAAGCAAGCGCCAATGTTCTCCTCCAAGCAGCAGTTCTCACTCCTGCCGCTCTTAGTCCGGCCCCTTTACGCTAAATTTGTGGAGATGCGGCGATGTATCTTATTCTGCTATTTCTTGGACTGCTGATAGGGGCGGTTTTTCTAGTGGTTCTGCTGATAGGGGACCGGAAAGAAGCGCGGCTTGAGGCGCGAAAGAAGGCAGTGCAGGAGCAGATTAGTCGCTCAAGAGAGCCGGTCGACGGGTCGTGGCCGCCCCCGCCGAGTGTTCCGCTGCCCGCCGAATTTTCGCCTTATGCCGCTTCCGCTCCGCCGAGGGCGGTACGAACGTCGAACCGGAAGATGGTCCGAACTTTCTTTTTAGTCCGCAACTCTGCGATTGCCGTGGTTACCGCCGTATTCATCGTTTACTCGTGTTTTCCCCGCCTCCCCTTTGGCTGGGTGTTGCTGGCGACAGCACTGGCGGCTCTTGCTGTTTGGGGCGGCTTGATGCTTTTGCAGCGATCGAAACAGCGGCCGCTTTGAGCGAGTGCTGTGAGATAAGTCTAGAGAAAGCGAACATAAGACAAGAAGGGCGCGAACCTTGTGTTCGCCCTTCGTCGTCCATGTTCCTCCATGCTCTTTGGAACAAATCTTTGCATTGTATGTGAACTCTTTGGTATAATCACTCGTCAGGGAAACGGGGAGGGCTTGCTGCTGTGATACACTCTTTGGCGGACACACGGAACTTGGCACATCTTTTGCGGCGGGCGGGCTTTGGCGCGCGGCCTGCCGAGTGGACGGCGTATGCCAACCTGGGCTTGGCGGGGACGACGCAGCAGTTTCTGCACCCGGAAGGGGTCGCGGACCCGTTCCCGGCGCTGCTCGCCGAAGTGCAGGGCGATTATGTAGATTTCGACAGTTTGGATAGCATCAAGAAGTGGTGGCTCTATAGAATGTCCCACACGCCCCGGCCCCTCGAAGAGAAGATGACCCTGTTCTGGCATGGGCATTTCGCGACCGCCAACTATAAAGTAGACAAGCCGCGCTGGATGTGGCAGCAGAACGAGACCCTGCGGGCCCATGCATTGGGGAACTTCCGAACACTTTTGTCGGCGATTTCGCGAGACCCGGCGATGCTGCTCTGGCTCGACGGCGGCGAAAACCGCAAAGGCAAGCCGAACGAGAATTATGGGCGCGAGCTTCTAGAACTGTTCACGCTTGGGGTCGGCGGTGGGTATTCCGAGGCCGATGTTAAGGAGTGCGCCCGCGCGTTTACCGGCTGGCAGATTGACCGGGACGCGAATGTGTTTAAGTTTAACCCGGACCAGCATGACGACGGCGTAAAGACGTTTCTCGGGCAGACCGGGGCATTTAACGGCGATGATATTTTGGATATCGTGGTCAAGCACCCGTCTACGGCACATTTCGTGTGTTCCAAGCTGTTCAAGTTCTTTGTCCATGAAACGCCGTCGGCTGCCGACATTAAGCCGCTCACTCAAGCATATTTTGCGAGCGGCTATGATATCCGGGCGGTCGTGACGGCGCTTTTGACGTCGCCAAGTTTCTATTCCGATGCCGCGCTGCACTCGAAGATTAAAAGTCCGACCGAGTACATTGTTACGTCGCTGCGAACACTGGACGCGCCGTTTTCAGCCACAAACAATAACCTGCTCGGGTCGGGGCGGACAATGGGGCAGGAGCTGTTCAATCCGCCGAATGTCAAGGGCTGGAACGGCGGCAAGACATGGATGAACACGATGACGCTGATTACACGGGCCAACTTCGCGAACGCGCTGACAAACAGCATGAGCCAGCGCGGGATACTGTCGCCGCGTCTGCACCACGCGATTGCAGCGCATGGGACTGCCCCGAGCGGCCTGCAAACCCCGGCGCAGATAGTGGACGCGGTTTGGGGAGTGCTGCTGCCTGGCCAAATGCCGAGCGCGGCAACGCATTCGGCTTTGGTCAGTTATATTTCCGACGGCGGCGGCGGCGGCTCGCCGGTCAACTTTGATGCCAAAGCGCCGGGGCTGACCGCGCTAATTTTATCCGCGCCGGAGTACCAACTGGCGTAGGAAGCCCCCCAGCCCCCAATAATGGGGGAGCAGGACGATAAAAATTAGCCTCTGACTCCCTATTATTGGGGGCTGGGAGGACTGTACGGAGTATTCACCATGCCTAACTTCAACACAATTTCCCGGCGGCAGTTTCTGCAAAATGGTCTGACCTTTGTCGGTCTCGGGCTTGCCATGCCGACATTTCTCATGCAGGCGGCGTCGGCGCAGGCGAGCCGGCCGGGACCGTTCGGCCTCGATCTGCCGCTCATCCCCGGCGGCAAGATTTTAGTGGTCATTGAAATGTCCGGCGGCAACGACGGCCTGAACACGGTCATCCCGTACACCGATAGCGGCTACGCCAAAGCGCGGCCTGTGATTGGGGTCGCGTCCCGAGATGTCGTGAAGATCGGCGATACGATTGGACTGCACCCGAACATGGCGGCGCTCAAGCCGATGTTCGACAAGGGTCACTTGGCGGTCATTACCGGGGTCGGCTATCCGGACCCGAACCGCAGCCATTTTCAGAGCATGGACATCTGGCAGACCGGCAACCCGCAGGTGGATGTTCGGGAGCGCACCGGCTGGCTGGCCCGCTACTTCGATGCCGACGGCCACTTCAAGGGGAACCCGCTGTCGGGGATTACGCTCGGCTCAGCCCTACCCCTGACGCTGTTTTCCGACGATGTTCCCGCATCGGTGATCGGCGGCGGCAGTGACTTCGGGTTTAAGAGTGACGCCGGGGACAAGGACCGCCAGATGGATACGCTGCGGGCTTTGTACGCGCAGGGGACTGTCGCGGGAAGCAATGCCGAGTTTGTCCGCAATGTCGGCAGCGAAGCCTATTCCAGTTCTTTAGAGTTGAAAAAAGCGCTGAAAGACTACGATGTCAAAGCCGAACACGCCGCGAAGTACCCCCAAAGCGGCCTCGCGTCGGGCCTGCAAACAATCTCGAAGCTGATTACAGGCGGGGTCGGAACGCGCGTGTATTACCTCAATCTCGGCGGCTTCGATACCCACGCCAACCAGCCGCGCCAGCACGCCAATCTTTTGGGTGAGCTTGCCGACGGCATTTCGGCCTTTTATGCCGACCTAGAGATGCAGGGCCGGTCAAACGACGTGATTACCATGACATTCTCGGAGTTCGGGCGGCGCGTCCACGAAAACGGCTCGGCGGGCACCGACCACGGCGCGGCGAGCGTGATGTTTCTCGCAGGCGGCGGCCTCAAAGGTGGCATCTACGGCGACTACCCGAGCTTGACCGATCTCGACAGCGGCGACCTGCGCTTCCATACCGACTTCCGCCAGATTTACGCCACGCTTTTGGATAAGTGGCTGCTGACCCCGTCGCAGCCCGTTCTCGGCGGTTCGTTTGCACATCTAGGGTTTGTGTGACGCCCTGCCGATAATGCATATATTCTCGCAGAGGAGAGCTCCTATGACGACACTCACTCCCGAGGAATCAAATCGCCTCGCGCACCTGCTGCGACGGGCAGCGTTCGGCGCTCGTCCGGTGGAATGGACCAGATACACCGCCCTGGGTCTAGCAGGCACGACTGAGCGCTTGCTTCACCCTGCTGCCGCTCCTAACCATGCGGACACCGTCATGCAGGAGATTGGCGAGGACTTTTTCAATCTTGATGATCGTGGCGGCATCCAGCATGCGTGGCTCTACCGAATGGCGCACTCCGAGCGTCCGCTGGAAGAGAAGATGACCTTGTTCTGGCATAATCACTTTGCCACCGCTGATTACAAAGTGGACAACCCGCGCCTGATGTGGGGCCAGAACCAGATGCTGCGGACTTATGCATTGGGAAGTTTCCGGACCATGCTCCAGGCGGTCTCGCGGGACCCGGCCATGCTGGTCTGGCTCGACGGCGGGCAGAACAAAAAAGAGCAGCCGAACGAAAACTTTGGCCGGGAGCTGCTGGAACTGTTCACGCTGGGTGTCGGCAGCGGCTACACGGAAACAGACGTTAAAGAAGCCGCCCGTGCGTTCACCGGCTGGCAGGTCGAGGACGGCAAAGCGGTCTTCCACGCTGACGAGCACGATGATGGCGTTAAGACGTTCTTAGGGCACACTGGTTTGTTCAGCGGCGACGATATTATAGACATTTTAGTTGAGCATCCCGCGACCGCTCACTTTCTAAGCGCCAAATTATTTCGGTTTTTTGTCCACGATCAGCCGACCCCTGATGACATCGCGCCGCTTGCCCATGCGTTTCTGATCAGCGGCCACAGTATCCTTGCCGTCATAGCCCAAATTCTACGCTCCCCCGGCTTCTATTCGCCTGAGGCCCGGTATGCTAAGTGGAAAAGTCCGACAGAGCATCTTCTGATTCTGCTGCGGACGCTGGACGCCCCGCTGAGTGTTTACGACGATCTGCCGGGAGCGCTGGCTTCCATGGGACAAGACTTGTTCAATCCACCCAATGTCAAAGGCTGGCGGGAAGGCCGGCATTGGATCAACACCCAGAGTATGCTGGTGCGCTTGAACCAGGCCACGCAGATGCAGGACAAGATGGGAGACCGCCTGGGCGGCAGCCTCAGCCGCGCCCTTCAAGCCGTTGGTACGGACCCATCTACCCTGAACACGTCCGAGAAAGCGGTGACCGCGCTCTGGAACCTGCTGCTGCCGGGGCGGGCGCTCCAACCCCAGGCCCGCGAGGCGCTCCTTAGATACCTGCAGGACCCGCCTGGCGACGACGGCAAAGTTCCCGCCTTCGACTTTTCCGCGAAATCATCCGGCCTGCTCAGCTTGATCCTAGTTGCGCCGGAATACCAGCTTGCGTAAATACCAGCTTGCGTAATTTGGAGGCTTGAATCAGAAGCCTAGAAATGAGGAAACAGCTATGGCAACAACGCGGCGTGAGTTTATCCATAATGGGATTGCGTTTATTTCGCTGGGCCTGACCATACCAACATTTCTGCTGCGTGCCGCCGCCGCGCCTGCCGGTCCGCTGAGTGCTCCGCAGGGCAAGATTTTGGTTGTGATCGAGATGTCTGGCGGTAACGACGGGCTGAACACGGTTATTCCACATGCCGACCCGCAGTACGCAAAGCTGCGTCCCAGCATCGGTATCGCAGCGGCGGATGTTGTGCCGCTGGGGTCCGGGCTTGGCCTGCACCCCAAGATGGTACCCTTGAAGGGCTTGTACGAGAAAGGACAACTCGCGGTCGTCACCGGGGTCGGCTACCCGAACCCGAACCGGAGCCACTTTCAGAGCATGGACATCTGGCAGACCGGCGATCCTTTGCTTAACACTGAGACACACTCGGGTTGGCTGGCTCGATATCTGGATGCGGATGGGCATTTTGCGGGTAAGCCGCTGTCCAGCCTCGGAATGAGCGGCGGCCTGCCGCTGGCGCTAACGGCGGCGCAAAACGGCTTCGCCTCGGTGTACAGCAGCGACGGCATGCTGTTTAGCGGCGAGGATGATGACCAGAAAAAGAAGCGAGCCGCAGTCGCCAGCCTGTACGCGCAGGGGTCCGTCGCCGGTTCTCCGGCCGAGTTTGTCCGTAATGTTGCTGGGAATGCCTACGCGAACTCCGATACGCTGAAAACAATCCTCGCGAAATCAGGTTTGGGAAGTGTTGAGTACCCGCCGAATGATGACCTGGCGTCCGGCCTGCAAACAGTCGCGAGGCTCATTACCGGCGGTCTGGAGACCCGCGTTTATTACCTAAACTTAGGCGGTTTCGACACGCATTCCAACCAGCCAGACCAGCATGGGAATCTGCTGGGCAGCCTTGCCAGCAGTCTCAGCGCCTTCTTCCAGGACCTGACCCGGCATCACCGCGCAGACGATGTTATCGCGATGACATTCTCCGAGTTCGGGCGGCGGGTGCATGAAAACGGCTCGGCGGGGACCGATCACGGCGCGGCGAGCGTGATGTTTCTCGCGGGCGGTGGCCTCAAAGGCGGTATCTACGGCGACTACCCGAGCTTGACTGATTTGGATGATGGCGACCTGCGCTTCCACACTGACTTCCGCCAGATTTATGCCACGCTGCTCGATAAGTGGCTAGGAACCCCATCCCAGCCGGTGCTTGGGGGATCGTTCGCGCATTTAGGGTTTGTGTAGTTTGTAATAAGAGGGTATTGATTGTGTACGAGGGCGTTCACGCCCTCGTAACCCACACGCCTTCATATCTAACAATGCCCGGCCCCTTTCAGGAGACCGGGCTTTTGTGCGTTTCAGGTCAAAGCCTTGACACCGACTCAGGAATCGGTTACACTAGACGGGAACGCAGGGGCACGGTTAAGGAGTAGAGACACAGATGGTGGCAAAGAACTAACATGGCGGCGCAAAAGCTGACGCTGGGATATGTGCTGTCACAGTCTGTGGCCGAAGATGTGTTTATGGGCGGCGCGATGGTCACGGATGCGTTCGGGCTGCCGCTGGAGTTTCGCTATACCGAGCCGGTGCGGGCGACCAAGCTACAGCGTATTCTCTACGGCGACGTTCTAGAAAAGTATATTCACGGCGACGTGATTGCGGGCAATCTTATCAGCCGCTTGGACCAGAAGCCCGAGCTGTTTTTGGTCTCTGATGCCGACGTGCTGGAAGCGGTAGCGGCGTCGGGCCGGAAAGCCGTCCAGCTTTCGCCGAGCCGGGTGCCGCCCTTGAAAGAGTTCGGGGCGGTGCAGGAAGTGTCGGACAGCGAGTTTTTTTTGCAGGTGACCGACAGCGGCTCGCCGGTGCGGGTGCGTCTGCCGGGACGCCAGCCCGACGCGTCGCTGCGAACTGAAGCCATTCGGCTGCTGACCGAAATCGGGCGGACCATGGACCCGACCGAGCCGGTCGCCCGGATAGACGCGGCGATTAAAATGTTATGGAGCGACGAGCAGACCGCGCCAGAAGTGTAGACGATGCCAAAGAAGAGACACGCGAATCGAAAGCGTGGCTGGCCATTCGCCGGGCATTAGGGCGTCTCGGCAGCCGGGTCGGGGTGCTGACGGTCGCCGAAGAAGAGAGGGTGGTTGCTGCGCCGCTGAAGCAGGGAACCCTGACGTTTCCGCCGCTTGAGCTATCGCGCGGGGACGGCTGGAAACCATCTGTATCTACCAAAGTGGCCCCGGTGCCGACAGCGGGA
>JAYVVR010000340.1:0-3600 GCA_043786835.1 Armatimonadota bacterium
GCTTCGGTTTGGAGCCGAATTTTATCCCGCTCGATCTCCTGACGCGCTGCAATCAGCTTCTTGTTGGCGTCCCGCTCGGCTTCCGCAATCTGCGTCACCGTGATAATCTCCTGCGTCGCTCTTTCCTGCGCCGCCTGAGCAATCAAGGCTTTCTCTTCGGCTTTGGCCCGCTCGGCCTCCTGGTTGGCAACCGCAATCTGCTTGACCCGCTCCGCTAACGCCACCGCTTGATCGCGCCCGACCGCCGCCGTTTGCAGCTCCTGTTCACGGGCGATAGTCGCCGTCCGCACGGCCTTTTCCTGGCCGACACGGGCCACTTCAACTGCCTGCTGGCGTCCGATTTCGGCGGTCTCGACCGCCTGCTGCTTCTCGATTTGCGACGTTTCTACCGCCCGCTGCTGGGCAATCACCGCCTGCTGCGATTCTTGATCTTTCGAGGCCCGGATTTTGGCGATTTCCGTGCCTTGGTTGGCCTCCGCTTCGGCCTGATTGCGCTCCAAGTTCAGAATATACTGGCGCGTTGTGACATCCTGGTTTTTACGCGCTTGCTCCGCCGCCCGCTCCAAATTGTTGCGCTCGACCATCGCTGCCGCCGTGATTTCAGTGATTTTGCGCTTGCCCTGAGCATCAAAGACATTGTTGTCGGACAGCTCCGACGGGTCCGTCTGGTCCAGCTCCGAGATCGTGACACTCTCTAGAAGCAGCCCATTTGCTTCGAGATCGGACTTGACATGCTCTTTGACCCGCTCGGCAAACTCGTCGCGCTTCGTGTGGATCTCGAACAAATCCATCTGGGACGCAATCGCCCGCAGCGCCGAGACCAGCTTTTCGCTGACTAAGCTTTCGACATTCTCGGCATTGACCGAGTTGTCGCCCAGCGACCGGGCGGCATTTAGGATATGCTCCCGGTCGGCCTGCACCCTGATATAAAATTGGGCGAGAATGTCCGAGCGCAGGTTGTCATGCGTAATCAGCGCATTCGGCCCATGTGGATTGACGCCAAGTTTCATAGTCCGCAGATTGACTTCGGTAATTCGGTGGAAGATTGGAATGACAAGCGCCCCGCCGTCCAGCACGACCCGCGAGCCGCCCTGCCCGGTCATCACAAACGCCTGATCGGCTGACGTCTTCTTATACAGCGCCGTCCAGACCGTAATCACCAGCCCCAAAAGAAACAAAACCAGGCCGACGACACCTAAAATGGCTTTGCTCGCAAACCCCAAAATCGGCAGAAATAGCGGGCCGATCATCAGGGCCGCGCCCACAAACAGCATTGCAAATCCCATCGTTTTTACTCTCCTTTACCTCGCCTATTCCACAATCAGTTGGTCCCGCGCGGCATCGTAGTCCGCGACCAGAACACTCCGCCCCCGCGCGATACTTTCCCGGCCCGGTGCAGTTCGGGCAGACACGTCATGCAGCGACCCATACACGTCGTACACATGCACCCGCCCCCGCGACGCGTCTACGGGGAACACAACTGTCCCCGTCAGGCCGCACAAGTCCACCGCGCTGACCGCAAACGACTCATCCCCTGGCAGCAGCCGCGAGACCACCTCTACTGTCCCTTTTTCCGTTACGATTGCCCCAAAAAGCGCCGTCCCCAGCGCCGGCAGCACAAACAAGCTTGGCAGGTGCAGAACACCCTGCCAGAGCTGCGTCCCCCAGAACCCGAAGACGCCCCACCCTAAGAGCGCACTCCCCCAGACCAGCGGTCCCGGCACCCGTCCCAGTCCAAACCATGCGCCTAAGCCTGGCGCTTTAGACACTGACGCCTGCTGCTTCGCGCCGCCGTGCCGGGCCACACTATGATTATTGACCGCGCCATGCCGTATTCCGCCGTGATGCCCCCGGTGCATTCCCCCGCCGACCGCCGACAGCAGCAAAAGCGCCAGCGCGATCCCGCCCGGCAGCAGATACAGCAAATAAAACCACTGTCCAAGATCGGCGAGATTGGTCACGGATGCACCCTCACATTTTTTCAGACCCGGCGGCACGCGAAAAGTTGCACGGCATATGTTGCCCGCCCTGAAGGGCAGGTCTGGGGGCCTCCGGCCAACCGCCCTGCGGGCGCAAGAACAGGACCGTCATCGTGCGTCGGCATTCCCGGTCGCAGACCGATTGGCGTCCTCGCCCACAGACCTGCCATTCATGGCGGGGCATCGCCGGAAGAAGGCTATATCTGTGCTACAATTCAAGTACCAAGTCACCCAGCTCAACCGCCTTTCATGGCGGCGGTTCAGAGTATTGGTTTGACCAGCACTCACGGAACATCACTGATTGACCGCTTCTATCTGCGCTTCAAGATAGCTGTGCACTTCGTGCGGCTCTAAATGCGGCAGGACGTAAAACACAAACCCATTTTGGGTCGCAAGGCGCATCGGCCCAGCGCTTGTGCCCGGCTTCCAGCCATGTTTCAGTGCAAATTTGACTGCTCTTTGGACTAAAGCTGCCGATATCAGTGGAAACGGAAAAATCAGCAGCAGTTGGCCGCCCAATTCTTTGTCCTGGATGGCTTCCCAGCCGCCATCAGGGTACTTTGAGTGACGCAAATAGCTCCGCTCCCCAACAGTGATTGTAGACGTACGCTTTTTCGGCAGGGCCACTCTACTTTTCTCCCGCTGTATATCCGTAGAACGTTTGCGGCGTCCCGTAAGGCAGTTCCAGTCCTTCCGGCCACGGAGATTGATCGAGTTCCAGCGTCCAGAAGAACTTGTAGGGCAGTCCGACAATGCTTTCCGTTCCCGCGATCTCGCCCTCTAAAAGCGTATAGGCCACCTCTTTTCCAAGACTGCCTGTGCTTGGCGTGAACCCTTGAAAGCGCTGATAGGGAGGGGACTTCCGGTAGGACAGGGCCAGTAAACCAGCGGTCGTTACCTCCCACCCGCAGACGATTTTTGCATAGATGGACTGCCCGTATCCGTATAAAAGCAGTCCCTCCCCACCGGCCTGAAACTGCAAAAATCGCAGGCTGTTATAATCCCACGGATCCGCAACCCAGCCGTGCGTTCCTGACAGCACCTCAATCATGCGCGAACACTTTCTTTGAACAACTCTCTCAACATAAAGTGTTATTACTTTCTCACCGGTTTGGCGGCCTCGCAAGCTCCATTAGCTTCTCCGGACGCTTTTCTCCGTTTAACTCAGCCAGCAGCAGTTCGGGATAGCTTGGGAACGACTGTCCCCACCACTTCTGTGCCTTCCGGTCCCACACTCGCCAGCCTTGCCCGGCCTCGGATTTGGCAACAAACCGTGTTTCAACTTTGCCCATAGGTTTTCCATTGACAGCCTAAGATTGTATTCATAGCGTTTCATTCCCCGCCCGCCTGCTATTCTCCTGCCTCACACGCGCCGCAATCCCTTCGAATCCCAGGCCGCGCAGGTCATTTATGATGCCTGCACCGCTGTTGGGCTGACCCAAACCCATCTTGCCAAGTTAGCTGGAACAACTCAATCCGTCATCTCGCGGCTGGAAGACGGCGATTATGACCAGCGCTCCTTGGCGACGCTTGAACGAATCGCCGCCGCACTCAATCGGCGTGTCGAGGTTCGATTTGTTGCTGTTTAGGAAGGGCGAACACAATTTAGAAGGCGAACACA
>JAYVVR010000341.1:0-10006 GCA_043786835.1 Armatimonadota bacterium
GAGATTGCCGAAGCGATTATTATTGCTCACAATGTCTAAGATGATTAACGAAGTCTAAGAAACTGTATAAAAAGCCGAGCTGGCCCCCCTGGCCCCCAATAATGGGGGAGCCGGAGGGAGGAGGCAGTGCCTCCTGCATTCCTTTCATGCTCCCCCATTATTGGGGGCTGGGGGGACTTCGGAATCGTTTCTATACAGTCTCTAAGATGATTAACGAAGTCTAAGATGATTAACGAACCGAAGAGAAGCCGCCGAAACGTCCCCCAAAGCCGTCCGGCGGCTTCTTCGGCATGAGGGACTCTTTCTGCCATGCCTGAAACCGTCAAACCCAAAAATCAGTGCAGGGGCGTTCCCAAAATCGTCCGCCGCCTGCTGCTGACACTAGTGGCGCTGTATCTCGTGCCGCTGATTGGCCTCGGCGTGTTTCAAAAGTTTCTCGTGTTTAACGCATCGGCGTCCCATGCCCGCACGGCGGAGTATGGTACGGGGACGCCGCGCGGGGCGGAAACGCTTCGGCTTCGTACCGATGCTGGAGACACGGTCATCGCCTATTTTGGCCATGCGCTCCATGCCGACGGGACGCCTGATACGGACTACGCCACGCGTCCGACACTGCTGTTTTTTACGGGGAAAGGCAGCTCCATTGCGACTGAGCGCAATCTGTTTCAGTCATTCCGGCGGCTTGACACGAATGTCCTGATGCCGGATTATGTCGGTTTCGGGCAAAGCGGCGGGACAGAATCGGAAACAAATTGCTTCGCGACCGCCCGTGCATCCTACCAGTTTCTGCAGGCGCGACCCGACATTGACCAAAAGCAGCTTGTGATCGCCGGTTACTCGCTCGGGTCAGGTATTGCCGTAGATTTGGCCGCGCATGAACTCCGCGCTCAGCAGCCTGTCGCTGGCCTGGCGATGTTTGCGGCCTATACCAGCATAGCGGACATAGGGCATCAAGAATACCCGGTGTATCCAAGCTGGCTTCTGAAAGTAATTTTGAAGTATCCATTTGCAAGTGACGCCAAAATGCCTCAAATCGTCTGCCCGGTGCTGCTCGTGCATAGCCAGGCCGACAAACTTATCCCGTATGCCATGTCCGATAAGCTCACCGCGCTTTGCCGTGGACCGGTGACGCGCGTGACCGTCACCCACGCAGACCATTCCGAGTATTTTTCGACACGCGAAACGTCTGTCTTCCCTGCACTGAAACACTTTACCGAGAAAATCCATCATGAGAACTTCCACGAAAACCACTGAAATCCCGCTGCGTATCGGCTATTCGCGCCGTGCGCTATTCACGCAAAGCCACGCAAAAGCTCTGCGCCACCACGAAACGCAGACCCTGCGGCTGCACCACGCCCTGGAAACCCGAACGGCGGAGCTGGCAGCCGCACAGGCGAAAATCGAAAAGATGGAGCGGGCGCACGATGATCGCAACGCCGACGGAGAGGCATTGAAGCGCATCGGCGAGGCTATGGGGTCGCTGTTCGACCTTGAGGAAATGCTCAAAGCCGTTGCCGGGGTCGCGGTTCAAGTCACTGGCACAGACTCCTCGCAGGTCTATTTATTCAATGACGCCCATGATACGCTTGTCCTGCGGGCCGTCACCGACGGCTCGGGGGAAGTGGTCGGCAAGCTGCGCCTGAAGCCAGGCGAGGGCATTACTGGATGGGTGGCCCAGCATAAAGAAGCGGTGGCGCTTGGACACGACGCCCATCACGACTCGCGGTTTAAGTTTGTCCCGGAACTGTCGGAAGACAAGTACCGAAGCATGCTGTCCGTGCCGCTGATTTATCGGGGCGAGGTGCTGGGCGTCATCAATGTCCGCACCGTCGGCGACCATCAGTACACCAAGCGTCAGGAACGGCTTTTGCAGTCTATCGCGTCCCAGATTTCCGGGGCCGTCGAAAACTCGCGTCAGTACCGCAAGCTGGAGAAGCGGGCGTCGCAGCTTTCGACGCTCTCCGAAGTCAGCAAGACAATCACGAGCGACCTGTATTTAGAAGAGATTTTGCAGCTTATTGTCGCCGCGACCGCCGATTCGATGTCGTTTAAAATCTGTTCTTTGATGCTTCTCGACGAAGATAAGCAAGAATTGGTCGTCAAAGCAACCCAGAGCAAAAGCAAAGAATATGCCAAGAAAGCCAGCGTCAAAATCGGCGAAAGTGTCGCCGGCCTTGCCCTGATGGAAGGTAGGACCATTACGGTTTACGACTTAAAGCACTCCCCCGAATACGCGACTCCCGATCTCGCCCGGCGCGAAGGGGTCTCGTCGCTTGCCGCGATTCCGCTGCTGGTCAAGAACAAAAAAATCGGCGTCTTGAACTGCTACACCGAAAAGCCGCACCACTTTTCCGACGACGAAATCTCCGTGCTGTCTGCGCTCGGCAACCATGCCGCGATTGCGATTGAGCATGCAAAACTCATGGTCAAGTCGGCGATTATTCAGGAGATGCACCACCGGGTCAAGAACAACTTGCAGCAAGTCGCCTCGCTTCTGCGCCTCCAAATGCACTACGTCGGCCAGCGCTCCATTGAGCAGGTTCTGACCGAATCACTTAACCGAATACTCGCCATCGCGTCTGTCCATGAACTGTTGGCCCGTGAAGATTTGGACATTATCAGCGTCAAAAAAGTCGCCGAGCAGATTATCCAGGCCACTGCTCAGGGTATTCTTGCCCCGAACAAGCATATCTTGATGAAGATCGAAGGCGTTGACATTCTGCTGCCGTCCGCCCAGGCCACCTCGGTTGCGCTTATCTTAAACGAATTGGTTCAGAACGCCGTCGAACACGGCTTCGGCGACGGCATGGACGACGGCGACATCCGCGTTTCGCTGGCGGAAGACGACAAAACCATTACCCTCGAAGTCTCAAACGACGGCACCCCTCTCCCTGATACCTTCGACATCCGCAAAACCGACTCACTCGGCTTACAGATTGTCGAATCGCTCGTGCGCGGCGACTTGCAGGGCCGCTTTACACTCACCAACGAAGGCAGCCGTACCGTGTCCAGCGTCGTGTTCGCGAAATAGGTTTGCGCTATGAGCCGAAAGGATGTTGTCGAAAAGCTAATTGAAGAACTACACCTCATGCTGTTACGCCCGATTTTATTTGTTGGAGAAAACACTGTACATGGGGCGCGGATATATTTGGGTGGTGTAGATCTTGCTCTTGGGACTATGGGCGTGATCATGTCTGTAGATGCTCTCATACAAGTAATCGAGAGTCGAGGTTGGGAATTCTCGGCAAATGGGGCGGTCAATGACATGCGGAAACGTGGTCTGTCTGAGGAACAGATGGTTCAGGAATTGATCTTGATTAAGATTAGGATGCTGGAAATTGTGGCGGAAGGGCTGTTGGATTAAGAAGGCGAGGAAGGCGTGGGAGTAAACTCCTACGCTGTGGGGCGTAGACGCCGAGTGGCCGCCTCCGCGGGCACGGATATTCTTTTCCGACTCTTTCTCCACGCAGGTGGAGACTAGGCGCTTCGCCCTGCAGCGCAGGATTTCAATCCCACGCCGTTTCTCCCCAAGACAAGGTACAATAAGCGTAGCCGTTTTGGAAGGAATTTGCCCGTTGCGCGTCTGTCTTCTGCTTGCTCTACTTCTTGTCCCACTTTCGGCCTCTGCCCAGTCTGTGCCGGTGCCGCCGACTGTCACACAGCCGACATCTGCGGCGACAGGCGTAGGACTTGGAACCGTTACCGAGTATACGCTGGCGAATGGACTGCAAGTGCTGGTCGCGCCGTCGGACGCCGCCGACCTCGTGACAATGGATGTGTGGGTCGGCGCAGGGACCCGGCGCGAAACCGCGGCAAACAACGGAGTCGCGCACTTTATGGAGCATTTGATCTTTAAAGGCACACCGACAAAGAAGCCTGGCGAGATTGACGCGGCGATTGAAGACTTGGGCGGCTCGCTGAACGCAGCGACGTCCTATGACTGGGCGCACTTCTATGGCACTGTGGCATCGGCGGACGCACCGGCGGCACTGGTAATTCTGGCTGATGCCTTGCAGAACGCGCAGATGCGGCAGGCGGACATTGACGCTGAGAAGCCAGTAATTTTGAGCGAAATGGCCCGCGATGCCGGGCGGGCCTCCGGGCGAATCACCCGCCGGTACAATGCATTAGAGTTTCCTGACCGGGCTTACGGACGCCCGCTGCTCGGCACCGCCGACCATATTTCGAATATACCGCGCTCGGCGATTTTGGACTTTTATCATACCTATTACGCTCCGGCGAATGCCACACTGGTCTTGGCGGGCAAGATTACGCCGGAGGCAGGGCGGGCACTGGCGGAGAAAAGTTTCGGCGCATGGCCGGTCCGGGCAATCCCTGCCGACAAAACACTGCCTCTGACGCCGCAGGTGGGCATCCGTGAGGATAACCTGACTGCTCCTACCGCGCATGGCTACCTGCAAATCGGGTTCCGGGCACCATCGGTGCGCGACCAGCCCGATGCCTGGGCAATGGACGTGCTGATGACCCTGCTCGGGCAGGGCGGCAACAACCGCTTGGAGTCCGATTTAGTGCGGCATCAAAAGCTGGTTCAGGTGATCAGCACAAATTATTTGACCCAGCGCGACCCCGGCACGATGAGCATTTCCGCTGAGTTCGACCCCGGCGACTATCCAGCAGTACGGGGTGCGATTTTAGGCGAGATTGCCACCCTGCGGAATGTCCCCATCTCCGACGGAGAGCTTGCCGCCGCAAAGCATACTTTGCTGGCATCGTACCTGTTTGATACCCAGACCAATTCGGGCAGGGCGAACGCGCTGGGATTCTACAGCCGGATTGACTCGTATCAGTACGACACGGCGTATGTCGGCCATTTCGAGTTGGTGACGGCGGCGCAGGTGCAGGCGGTTGCCCGCAAGTATTTCGATCTGTCCGCGTACACGATTGTGACACTCCTACCGACCCCGAATCCGGTGACGGCATCCCGCCGCTAAGAAAGAACCTTCTCGTGCCCAAGTTCTTCCTGCCTTTCTTTGCTCTTTTGCTTGCGTTCACGCTCTTAAGCGCCAACGCCGACCCGAATGCGCCAGTCAAAACAACACTGCCGAACGGTCTGCGCGTCATCTGCAAACAGGAAACCAGCACCCCGCTAATTGCGATTGATGTCTTTGTCCAGGCTGGCGCCCCCCAGGAGACCGACGGCACAAACGGCATTGGCAGCCTGGTCGCCCATGCGCTCTTTGACTCCACCCATGACAACACGCCTGAAAGCATGACTTCGGCGATTAATGCCCTCGGCGGCAGTGTTTCGGCAGTGTGGCACCCTGACTGGACCCAGATCTCAGCCCTGACCGTGCGCGACCGCTACAAAGAGGCCGTTTCGCTGCTGGCCGACACGCTCCAAAACGCTGATTTTGACCCGGCGGCCCTCGAAGACTCCCGTAAACAGGTGCTCTCCGAGCTTGACAGCCGGGACGCCGACCCGTTCCAGACTGCTTACGGCAGCCTGCAAAAAAAACTTTATGCAGGCACATCGTACGCCCGGCCCGTCGGCGGCACGGCGGAAACCATCAGCCGCCTCTCCCGCACTGATCTTTTGGGCTACTACTCCCGCTATTATGTGCCGAGAAACATTGTCGTC
The DNA here is from genome assembly GCA_043786835.1 of Armatimonadota bacterium. GTDB lineage: Bacteria > Armatimonadota > Armatimonadia > Armatimonadales > Capsulimonadaceae > JANXMY01. Next base: position 5,600 of record JAYVVR010000341.1, read on the forward strand.
GTCGTGGTTGGTAACATCAAGCCGGAAGACGCCGAAAAAGCCGTGGCCGACGACATTGGAGACATTTCCCGTCCCGGCCCCGCCGTGTCCGGGTTCCGCGACGCCCTGCCGCCGCTGTCGGTGGACATCCCGGCGATCCACACCTACCAGCCGGATTTGACCCAGAACTGCGTCGTCGTCGGCTGCCGAGCCGCCCCAATGGCAAGCCCTGACTACTTTCCCTTGTTGGTTTTGAATGCCCTCTTTGGCGGCATGAAGTCAGGACGGCTGTTTACGACCTTGCGCGAGCAGCAGGGCCTCGCCTACGACCTCGGCTCGGTGTACGACCCCCACCTCGCCGCCGCCGCATTGGCAGGTTATGTCTTCGGCGCACCGACCAAGACCGATCAAACCACAAAGAAAGAAGTCCCGACTGTCGGCCTCATCAAAAACGGCATTTTGGCTCAGATGAAGGCGTTCCAAACAACGCCCCCTACCCCAGCGGAGTTGTCCCGCGCCCAGCATTATCTGATCGGCTCCTACGCCCTGCGCCATGAGCGCCTCGAAGACCGCGCCTCGCTTTTGGGAGCCGCAGAGCTGTCTGCTCCTGACGGCTACAAGCTCGACACTGACTACAACGCTTATATTAGCGCCGTCACCGCCGCCGATGTCCAGCGCGTCGCCATCAAGTATTTCGTCCATCCCGTTACCTCGACCGTTGAGCCGGAAGCGAATGGCGGTGATACGGCGGCAGCGAGATAAAATCAGCGAGGGCAAACTATGAGCGATATTAAACTTTTTCAGATCGGTTTAGGAGAAATCAAAGAATTGCCGGGTCAATCCTTCGCTGTGGAAAAAAGCCTGCAAACACTAATTGAAGGAAACCTGGAGACGCTTCTCGGTGTACGTTTTTTGGAAAGCGAATACATCACAGGAAAAACGCATGGAGGCAGAATTGATACATTGGGCCTCGATGAGAATGGATGCCCAGTTATTGTTGAGTATAAGCGTGCCCTCAACGAGAATGTGATCAATCAGGGTCTTTATTATTTGGACTGGCTGCTAGATCATAAAGCAGAATTTATTCTGCTTTCCGCCAAAGTTTTGGGACAAACAGTTGTTGATACAATCGAATGGTCCGCCCCACGATTGATTTGTGTTGCTGGTGATTTTACCAAGTATGATGAGCACGCTGTCAGTCAGATTAATCGAAATATTGAACTTATACGCTATCGCCGCTACCCTCCTGATTTGCTTCTGTTAGAACTTGTGAATGCAAAGACGACGAGCATATCGGAACAAGGCACAGTCGCCTCCCCGAAAACTGACTCTGCCAAAAATGGAGACAAAACAGCCTCAGAGTTCTTGGCGCAAGCTGACAATAAACTTGCAGATCGCTTTGAAATGCTCCGTGCGATGCTGTTGGCGCTTGGCGATGATGTGCAAGAGAAGACACTGAAGCACTATTTCGCGTTCAAGAGGATCAAAAATTTCGCCTGCGTTGAGGTGCATCCGGGTACAGGTCAACTTCTTGTTTTCGTTAAGGTTGATCCCGATACAATCATCTTGGAGAAAGATTTCACGCGTGATGTTCGTAAAACAGGTCATTATGGAACTGGTGACTTGCGAATACGCATTACTACAGACGACGACTTGAAGAAAGCAGAAAGTTTAATAATAAAAAGCTATGAGGTAAGTTGAGCGAGGGAGGCTACTGTGAGCAAAGTCAGTGTACGCCTGCCGGAGTCATGACACAAACACCTTCGGAAGTTCGCACAAAGAGAAGGCATTTCGATTAACCAACTCGCGGCTTCGGCACTCTCTGAAAAAATGGCGGCATTAGCAACGCAGAATTACTTGGCAGAGAGGGCAGCACAGGCAAACCGAGAGAAGTTTGAAGAGGTGTTGGCACAAGTACCGAACGATCCACCAGACCCGCAGGACGCCCAAGTTTGAACACAAAAAAAAGCCCGACATCACTGATGCCGGGCTTCTGGTCAGATTGGATTTCGCTTACTTGGCGGCGACGGTGCGCTTGCTTTGGCCGCGTCCGAGACCGCGCTTGAACGGGGCGCGATGGACAATCTCGGTGTAGTCGAGACCGGCGGCGGTCAGGGCCTTGTGCCAGGAGTCGAACCGGCGACGGGCGGCAGTGATCAGCGTAATGTCCTCGATCTCCATGTTTTTCGCGTTCAGCTCTTTGCCGTTGCGGTGGAACTCGCGAACCATTTCGAGAATGCGCTCGTCGTCCCATTCACGGTAGCGGCGGATGGCATCGTAGTTCAGGCCCGATGCTTCAAGCGCCTCACGCCAGGAGCCGAAGTGGCTTTTCTTGGTCGCGGCGGCGGCAAGCTGCGGATCAATATTGAGACACACGTTGCGCCAGGACAGGTCGGCTTCCTGCGCATGCAGCTCTTTAATTCGGGCGATAATCCGGTCACGGTTCCAGGACTTGTAGCGCCGGATGAGATCGTAGTCCAGACCGGCAAACCGGACGGCAGTTTCCCAAGTCCCGAAGTAGCGGGTGGCGGCACGGAGCAGCGAAAGGTTGTTGCTGGCGACACTCGAATAGTTCAAGTTCTCGCCGGATTCGTACATAGACAAAATCTCGAGGGCGATAGCGTCTTTATTCCATTTGCGATGCATTGAACGGGTTCTCCTAAAGTCTTTAAAATTCGAGGGTTTCTCATCGGCTCAGAGAGCGCCGCGCACAGCACTGTCACGTTGTGAGTTGAACGATTTCGGGATCGCTACGGTTGCGATAGTCCTATTATACTAGGTAAAACCCTAAAGGTCAACAATTTTATATAAAAGTTATGTTAAGTTTTCATTAAATTTTGTGCTACACTATTTCACTGCGAGGATGCTTAGAAAAGAGACACGTATGCAGACGCTCACAAAGACACTGACTGTCGCCGACCATATCGCTAACCTGCGCCCCTATGTGCCGGGCAAGCCGATTGAAGAAGTCCAGCGTGAGCTTGGGCTCACGGATGTCATCAAGCTGGCATCGAACGAAAATCCCCTCGGCCCATCCCCCCGCGCCCTTGAAGCCTTGCTCTTGACTGCCGCCGGGGTTGCACTGTATCCCGAAGGCAGTGCTCCAGCGCTGCGCCGGGCGGTTTCGGACGCGATGCAGATGCCTGAAGATACGCTGGTCTTTGGCAACGGCAGCGATGAAGTCCTGCACCTTCTCTCGCTGTCGTATCTTTCGCCGGGCGACGAGATCGTTCAAGGCGATCCGTCGTTTAGTATGTATGCAATATACGCAGCTCAGTGCAATGCAGTTCCCATCAGGGTGCCACTGCGAAACTTTACGCATGATTTAGAAGCAATGGCCGACGCGATTACCCCGAAAACGCGCATTGTGTATGTCGCGAACCCGAACAATCCCACAGGAACACTGGTGCGTCAGGCTGAAGTCGAGCACTTTCTTGCCCGTGTCCCCGAGAACGTTATTGTGGTCTTCGACGAAGCCTACGATGAGTACGTCGCCGACGCTGAGAAGCCTGATCTGCGCCCATTTGTCCGCGCCGGCCGCAACGTCATGATCCTGCACACGTTCTCGAAAGCCTACGGTCTTGCGGGCCTTCGGGTCGGCTATGGGATGACACGCCCCGAGATTGCCGAAGTCTTAAACCGTGTCCGATCCCCGTTCAACGTCAACCTGCCCGCCCAGGCCGCCGCCACTGCTGCCCTCGCCGACACCGATCATGTCGCTCAGACCGTCGCCTTAAACGCCGCCGGCCTGCGCTACTTTTATGGTGAGTTCCAAAAGATGGGACTCTATTATGTCCCCAGCGAAGGAAACTTTGTTCTCGTTGACACCGGCCGGGACAGCCGGGACGTCTTTGAGCAGCTCCAGCAAAAAGGCGTCATTGTCCGCGCCGCCTACGGCATGGGTCTCCCTGAGTTTATTCGTGTCTCGACCGGCACTCAGGCCCAAAACGAGCGCTTTATTGCAGCATTGAAGGACGTGATGGCAGGTTAAGTTCTCGTGACCTGTGAAATCAAAACACTAACGCCAGAGCCAGAAACGTGCGCGATGCTGAGTGATCTGCTGATTGAAACGGTTGCAAACGGCGGCTCGGTCAGCTTTATGCACCCCTTGGCACCCGAAGCGGCCATTGCGTTTTGGGATAACGCTTTGGCGGCGGCAGCGCGGAATGAGCGGGTCGTCTTGGGGGCATGGAGCGGCGAAGATTTAGTCGGCACTGTGGCATTGCTGCTGGACTGCCCGCCGAACCAGCCGCACCGGGCCGAAATTGCCAAGCTGATGACACGCCTAGACTGGCGAGGCCGAGGCGTGGCGACAGCGCTGATGCAGGCTGCGGAGGCGTTAGCCGTTGAGCGCGGACGAACACTGCTGACATTGGACACGGCAACCGAAGGCGGGGCGTCGGGCCTTTACGAGCGGCTTGGATTTAC
>JAYVVR010000342.1:0-3576 GCA_043786835.1 Armatimonadota bacterium
GCGCCGCGACAGTGGCCTGCGTCCTCAACGGCAAGACGGGCCGCCGCGTCCTGGTGCATCTGCCCGGCGGAGACTTGGATATCGAGTGGTCGGAAGCCGACAACCACATCTACATGACGGGCGCGGCGGCGGAAGTGTTTGAGGGGGAGCTAGAGGACGGCGGGTAGAGTATCCGGCGGTGCGGCGATCTTCACGACCTGACCCGGTGCAAGCAAAGGCAATGCCGCTAGGACTTGCGGCATCAGCGGTAGCAGCGTTTCGATGGTGTTGTCGCGCGCAGACAGCACAATCAGTCCAAAGGACCGACCGCTCATGCTCTGCTGATACCGCATGTTGCCGTCAATCGTGATGAACGCATCAAACACGGACTCAATAAGTGGCAGGAGATCGCCATTCTCGATACCGGCCCAGCCCATTTGCGGCACAGTCTTCACCACATGACCGGGCAGGCCTGTCCTGAGTTTGCGGGGTAGACACTCATCAAGCAGCAAGTTCATAGACTGCCTCGGCACTTGGCCCTTGTAGCTGCTGCTGAACGGCCTCCAGAACCAGACGGGCCTGCTCGGGCGCGACCGTCGGGAAGTCGTCCAAGAAATCGTCGAGCGGGTGATTGGCTTTTAGGTAGTCAAAAAGGGTCTTGACAGGAACCCGTGTTCCCGTGAAAACCGGGATGCCGCCCAGAATGTTCTCATTCCGCGTGATGAGGTTCTGTGTCATGGTCTCTATCTCCTGGCGTCCTCACGCTTGAACTACCCGCGTCCGTTGCTCACGCGCCACTGCATAGCTCCGAGACGCCAGAATGTCCGCCTCAGTGAGATACGGGAAGTCTGCTAGTATTTCTTGCTGGCTCATCCCTGCTGCGAGATACGACAGAACATCATAGACTGTGATACGCATTCCACGAATACAGGGCTTGCCGCCGCGCTTACCCGGCTCAATAATAATCTGGTTTGTCTCCACAAATACATCTCACTATGTCATCGCTGAAGTATAAGGCAAGCTTTGCCTGCGAAATTGCGTACACACCAAAGTAACTAACTCCGTGGCGAAATTTAGTCCGTTTGCCTCGTGAAAGTTACTTCCCCACCTTTCCAGTGTCCATTGCCCTCATTCGTCACTGTTGTCGTCCGATAGCCGCGTAACAAGGCACCAAAGCTGTTTTGACTGTCTACATACGCCGAAACGCTATATGTGTTGTCACCAGTTAGCTGTACATATTGCTCATCATAACCGGGATACTTTGCGCTCCCTGGTGATTTGAGACTGTCACTCACGAACTGTTGGGCCATTGAGTAAGCATTCATTTTTGAAGTGGTGCTGCTCTGTTCATCTTTTGCTTGTTGGATTTCGTTCGCAGCTTCTTGGACTTTCCGCGCTGCATCTTGTTTAGCCTGTTCCGCGTCTTGTTTTGCTTGCTCTCTCGCTTCTAGTACCTTCTTTCGGGCCTCATCTTTGTCTTCCTGAGCTTGGCGCTTGGCGTCCCTGGCTTCTTCGTGTTGTTTCTTCTGAGCCGCTATTTGTGCAGCACGAGCTTCTTGGTTTCTGTAGCTCGCATTAGCGGCTTTACCTTGCGGTGTAATACTGAAAATCGCGAAGCAGATAAAGATAAAGCTGAAAATTCCCGTGACCACGCTTTGATATGTGTTCGCATCCCTTTAAAAAGCCAGAGAGTTGGTAGTCCGAACACGGCGACCAGCCAAAAACCTGATATTTCTCCATGTGAGGCTTCGCCTAAAGCCCCAATACCAAGGAAACCTAAAATTACATACCACACTATTCTCAACAGACTTTTTCGAGAGGATTTTGGTGATGCAGACTGGGGACCCGATGTTACCATAGGCCCATGCGAGTTTTCATTAAAGAGGGACATAACAATCTGCCTTTGTAAAACTGAACGACTGAGGTTCGTCATCTGGCTGTCAACGTGGGAAGAACTGCTCATCGTCTCGTTCGTCGGAAGTGGTAGCTTTTCCTGCTTAATTTCAGTTGGCTTTCACCGTGTCGCAAACTCGCCCGCTTCGCGCAGTTCGGAGGAATGAAATCTCCGCCGCAGCAAGCTGCGGGGTATCAGAAAGAGCGCAGCGGCCAGCCGCCGCTGGGAAGTGGCCGCTCAGACGGCCACTGGAATCGGACAAACAAGGGTACGGAGCAAGCTCCGAGGCATTGACATCCTGACAGAGTAAAAGCCGAGAACGATCTGGTCCTTACCGATCCCTTCGGCGACTAGTTCAGTGGCGATCCCGTCTTCGGTGTTGTCCGTCAGCAGCCAGATCTTGCCGTCGCGGATTTCTAAATAAGCCAGCAGATGCGATTTGTAGCGGTCCCCGTCGAAGTCTAGATGTGTCAGGGTATAGCGGTCGTGGAAGGTGTCCATCACGCCGACGACTCTGAACATGGATAATACAGGGTTCGGGTACTCCTCCCAAGAGCGAAACACCCGCGCGATTGCTTCTCGCAAAGTCTCTATGGTAGCCATTAGACAATCCTCGCGGAGAGCATAGATCGCCCGCACAATGCGCTTCGCCTGTACGCGGATCAAAGGGAGGCTGCGACTGCCGATGTGCGCTCGGCAAGCTCGGCCAGAAGGTTCCGCAGATCATTGCGTTGATCCGACGACGCATCTGTGTCGTGTCCTGCCTCAGCTTCAAGCCGTCCCAGCACCGAGGAGTACCGGCCGATTAGATCTTCCATCTCTGCGGCCTGTGCTTCCAGCGTGAGGCGCTTCTGACGCACCTGTTCCGTGGACTGCGCGAGCCGGGCGTCGAACTCTTCGCGGGTGATCGTCTTCTGGGCCATAGGACTACATCCTCGGGGAACAGTGTGCATAATCCCACGCGCTTTGGCTCAGAGCCTCAGCAGCCGCCGGGCGTTCTCGCCCGTCACCATGTCGAACTCCACGATGGACAGGGCCTGCTCCACGTTCCTCAGCGCCCGCTTTTGGGAGAACAAGGGGTAGTCGGAGCCGAACAGCAGGCGCGTGCAGCCCAAGGCGTCGCAGAGGCGGCGGATGAGGCGGGGGGGCTGCCAGCTCGTTTCCAAATAGAGGTTCGGGTGGGACAGGGCGGCTTTGAGGGCGGCGCCAGGGGTGTCCCAGCCGGAATGGCCGCAGACGAAAGTGAGCGTTGGGAACTCGGCCAGCAGGCGCGGCAGGGCGACGTGCCACGGGGTCTCCAGCGGCTGGTAGATGGGGAAGCTGCCGGTGTGCAGATAAATGGGCAGGTGGGCGCGGCCTGAGTCGGCCAGCAGGCGCAGCATGACGCGCAGGCGCAATGAGTCCAGGGGCAGGCGCTGCAAGTCGCTGTGGAACTTGAGGCCCATGATCGGCTGAGTCAGCAGGTGGGCGAAGCGCTCGGGGTAGTCGTCGCCGGCAGGGTCGCACGAGCCGAACGGCAGCAGCAGGCCGGGCAGATGGCGGCAGGCGTCCAGGACCCCAGGGGTCGGGACGAAGGGGTCTATGGCGACCACGACCGCCTGCGCCACGCCGTTCGCCGACATCTCGGCGAGCAGGGCGGAGGCGTCGGCCTCGACCATTCGGCGGGACATCTCGGTGTAGATCAGCGGCCCGAAGCGGCGATA
>JAYVVR010000343.1:0-3568 GCA_043786835.1 Armatimonadota bacterium
GGCGGCTTTTCGTACACCGTACCGGCGGGATGGCATATCAAGACGTTTCCAGGGCCGAAATACAAGAGCTGCTATACCACGCCAGGTGCAGGATTTGCGCCGAATATCACCATTGTGGATGAAGTCGCCGCTGTGCCGCTTGGCACCCCGATACAGGGACGCATAGCAAGTATGCAAAAGATGTCCACAAACCTCCCTGTTTTCAGCACGACTCCGTTTTCAGCACGACTCCGTTTTCAGGTGCTGCCGCCCTAATGGGACGCCGAATGGCGGTGATAGGGACGCTCGTGGGAAAAATCTCCAGCGGGTGTTCTATGCCTTCCCACCGTGAATACCCGCAAGATCATTGCGACTCCTTTCTGGCTCACTTCGGCCGGCTCCAAATATGCCGTGCCGGTGAACAGCGCGATGAAGACATTCAAGCTGCAATAAGCAAAGTTTAGAATTGAGTTTCCAAGAACCCCTCCCGCTCGTTCCTCGCACTTGCGGCCTCCTGCCTCAGTCTGGCACTTGCGGCCTCCTGCCTCAGTCTGGCACTTGCGGCCTCCTGCCTCAGTGTCACTCCCTCAGCACTGGCCACCTGGAAGGCCCCTGTGAGGGAAGGGCAATAAAGAGTAAGGAGGCCCACGCCTGTGACTCCGCCTGGTTCTCCTTACTTCTGGCCCTTCCCTCACAGGGGAGGGGTTCTTGGAAACTCTCCCCAAAATCGCCCGAATGCGCGAAACGGGGTAGAATAAGTTTATGAGTGCAATGATTGATGATCCCGCGTATAAAGCGGGTCTGGAGTTTCGTGGGCGCGGTGAGTTCCCCGGCGCGATTGCGGCGTTTGAAGCGGCGGCGGGGCGGTTTCCCGACGACGCCGAAGGGCCGTACCAGCTTGGGCTGACTTACCAGCAGAGGGCAGAAACAATCCTGCCCCCGGCGCTGCGCGAGTCCGAGCGGGCCGGGCCGGGGACAGGCTTCAGCGAATTAGCGTCATCGGTGCTGGGTCTGGGCGTCCTGGCGGCCTCGAAAGCACTGGGAAATACCGACTGGATCGTGCAGTACCGGGAAGCGTTCCGGCTGTCGGTCGCAGCATTCGAGAAGGCGGCTGTTTTGGACGCGAGCGACCCGCGTTTCCCCCATGCACGGGCGCTGTCTTTGCGCTATTTGGGTCAGACCGAAGCCGCCGCGGAGGCCGCACGGATGGCGGCGGCACTCTCGCCCGGTGAGCCGCTCTACCGAGACCGTGCGGCGGCGTTCGGCCAGGCTGCCAGCCGGGAGTACCAGACACGCGACGGCAAAAATGCGGTGCCGGGCGGGGTCACCTGGAACGATGTCATTCTGCCGGCGCGGACAAAGCGCGAGCTGCGGCAGATGCAGCTTTTATTAGAGAACCCGAGCCTGTCGAAAGATTTAGGCATCGAGCCGCCGACGGGCCTGCTTTTGTATGGCCCGCCGGGAACAGGCAAAACGACGATTGCCCGTGTGCTGGCGCATGAATCGCACTGTCATTTTGTCGCGACATCGCCGGCCGAGATTAACTCCATGTGGCTGGGCGAAAGTGAAAAATCAGTCAAAAAACTGTTCGACGAAGCGCGGGCCAAAGCCCCGGCGATTATCTTTTTGGACGAAATAGACGCTCTGCTGCCGTCGCGCTCCGGCGGGGTCAACCAGTACAGCGATAAAGTCGTCAACCAGTTTCTGCATGAGATGGATGGTCTGACCCGCAACAAGCGCATTTTCGTCATCGGCGCGACTAATCGCCGGGATATGCTCGACCCGGCACTGCTGCGCGGCGGCCGTCTGTCCCGCGAAATCGAGATTCCCCTGCCCGATGAGCCGGCCCGCCGTCAGCTCTTTGCGCTGGCGGCAGGCGCGGCCAAGCTCGCCGACGACATTGACCTGGACGAGATGGCCCGACGCACGGAAGGGTACTCGGGCGCGAACATCAAAGCCGTCGTGAACGAAGCGGGCTTGCAGGCACTCATTAGGCTCTCGGAAGCCGGCCCGGACGCGAAGCGTGTTTTGACGCGTGAAGACTTCGAAGAATCGCTGATTAACTTTGCGCCATCGCCTCCTGAAGAAGCGCCGAACCCGTGGCGAATGTTCGGCAGGTAGCACCATGTCAGGGCAATCCTTCCGCCTCGAGTGTGTCCAACAAGGACCCTGTGTTGAAACACACGGCTGCACGGCGCGGATGCCATCAAACGCCGCTTCGCGGGGTTAAGAATTACCCAATCTGTTCTGAGTGCCGCGAAGCGATACTTCTTAGCGTCCTCGCTGTGTAGCCGTGCAATTTATTGCATGGTCCGAAAACTGCTTTGGACAAAGAAGAGGGCAAGACATGGATGCAACCACAAGACTGCGGGGGATCGCACAGTGTTCGGCAGGCGCTTTGGCAGCGGCACCGACCGTTCAAGCCGTTGCGCTTACGGGGTCAGTCGCACTCGAAGCTGGAGACGAAGGCTCGGATATCGATTTGATTGTATTTCATACCGCTCTCCCGACACTCTCGGCGTCCTGTGCGGCCTAAATTCTGTCTACCTGCCAGGCGATTTCAAGCGGGTCGGCCTGCTGGCTGCACAACTTCCTCTCGCGCCTGAGAATCTGGCGGCCCGACCCGTCGCCGTATCTCAGCACACCCCAGCAAGCGCGGTCGAAGAAATCGGCGCATTGATTCGTGAGACGTTTATCCTGGTCGAGCAGCAGATGCTGGAAGCGGATACCTCCCGGCCCCGCCGCTGGTTTGATTTGCCTCGGACGGGCTGATTCTGTTCTACCTCCCAGGCTTCAGCACTGTATCATGGCGCTCACTTTCGAGTGTCAGCGGGTAATCGGTCGTGTAGTGCAGGCCGCGTGACTCTTTGCGGGTCTGAGCGCACCGGATAATAAGCTGGGCCACGCAGATCAAATTACGCAGCTCCAGAATATCGTCGGCGAGAATGCTGCCGTTGAAGAGCAGATGTGCCTCGGCGTCAAGTGCATCCACGGCGGCGGCGGCTTTCGCGAGGCGGCTGTCGGAGCGGACAATGCCGACATACTTCTGCATCGTCCGCTGCAAGCGATTTCTCAATGCTTCGACCTGGGCATGGTCTAAAGCGCCGACACGCCGGGCCGCGCCGGGCAGGGGCGGAGCGCTCTGGCAGGCGGCAGCCAGGTCGCTGCGCTTTTGGGCGTCAATCGCCGCCCGCTTGCCGAAGACCAACGCCTCTAAAAGCGAGTTGGACGCTAATCTATTAGCCCCGTGAACACCTGTGGACGCCACTTCGCCGCAGGCATACAGGCCGTCAATCGTGGTTCGGCCCTGAAGGTCGGTGACGACCCCGCCGCAGGAATAGTGGGCGGCAGGCACGACCGGGATTTGATCGGTCGTGATGTCAATGCCGAACGACAAACACCGGGCATAGATCGTCGGGAAGTGGGATTTGATCTCTTCGGCGGGCAGGTGCGTGATGTCCAAATAGACACACTCATCGCCGGTCTTTTTGATCTCGCTGTCAATCGCGCGGGCCACAATATCGCGCGGGGCCAGGTCTTTGCGCTCCGGGTCGTACTCGGCCATAAACGCCGTGCCGTCTTTGCGGCG
>JAYVVR010000344.1:0-3565 GCA_043786835.1 Armatimonadota bacterium
TGGCGGCAAAAGTCGGCACCCATTTCCGTTTGTGCTGTCCGGCAGGCTATGAACCCGACGCCGCGCTGTGGCAAACGGCACTTGGGTTCGCGTTGGAAACAGGCGCGGTGCTGACACTGACCCATGACCCCGCCGAGGGTGTTTCCGGGGCCGACGCCGTTTACACCGATGTCTGGGCCTCGATGGGACAGGAAGCCGAAGCCGCCGAGCGGGCACAAATCTTCGCCCCGTTCCAGGTCAACGCGGCGCTGATGGGCCACGCAAAGCCGGACGCATTGGTCATGCACTGTCTTCCGGCGCACCGGGGCGAGGAGATTACGGCAGATGTCTTAGACGGGCCGAACTCGGTGGTGTTTGATCAGGCGGAGAACAGGCTGCACGCGCAGAAGGCGATTTTGGCTTTGGTTTTGTAGGATAGAGGAGAACAAAGAGAGAACACGGGGCTGAACCCCCGTGCTTTAAAAGTGCAATTCCCCGCCTGCGCGGGCATCAGATATGCTAGGGACTCTTTGCCCGCGAAGGCGGGGAGTTGCACTTCAAAGCGTGGGGGTTCAGCCCCGTGTTCTTAGTCCTGTTCCTAATCTTTTTCTTGATTTTCACGGAGGAACATCATGGCACATAGTTATCATCGCAGCTTTACGCACCTTGTCTGGACGACTTGGGACCGAGAACCGCTGCTCATTGGAAATGTCGAGCAAGACGCTTACGCGCTCATTCTCTCGCAGTGCAGGCATCTCAAAGCGACGGCGCATATTTTGGGCGGCGTCGCCGACCATGTGCATCTGCTGGTATCGCTGCCGCGAACGCTGTGCTTGTCCGATTTCATGGAAGCCGTCAAAGGCGTCTCGTCCAGAGCTTTAAGCGCCACGCACGGCTCGCCGACCTGGGCGTTTAAATGGCAGGGCGGCTACAGCGACCATTCCGTCAGCCCCTCGCAAGTGGCTCTGATTACGCACTATATCGAACACCAAAAAGAACACCACGCCGACAAGTCTCTCTGGGCCTCCTGCGAGCTCGAAAACTAATCTCTTTTTGTAACCTCTTCTGCCCGCGAAGGCGGGGAATTGCACTTTTAAGGCACGGGGGTTTAGCCCCGTGTTTCCCGTGTCCTCTTTCTGACTAAAGGAAAAATCTATGTCCAAAACAGTTGTTCTCGTTTACTCCGGCGGCCTCGACACCTCCGTCGCCATTCCCATGATGCGCGAAGACTACGGTTTTGACCGCATCGTCACCGTCACCGTGGATGTCGGCCAGCCCGCCGACGATGTCGAAAGCGCCGAAACCCGGGCCAAAGCGCTCGGCTGCGAGCATTACACCGCCGATGTCAAAGCCGAATTTGTCGAAAATTACTGCTGGCCCGCCGTCAAAGCCAACGGAGACTACCAGGGTTATCCACTGTCTACCGCCATTGCCCGGCCTTTGATTGCTCTCAAAGCCGTCGAAATCGCAAAGCAAGTCGGCGCGGACGCGTTCTGCCACGGCTGCACCGGCAAAGGCAACGACCAGTTTCGGATTGAGTACGTCATGCGGGCGCTTATGCCCGACACGCCGATTATTGCCCCGATGCGCGAGCATAACTACACGCGCACGGAAGAAATCGAGTACGCCAAGCTGAAAAACATTCCGATTTCGGTCAGCGCCGACAAAATCTGGTCCATTGACGAAAACCTCTGGGGCCGGTCTATTGAAGGCGGACATCTTGAAGAGCCGAACTATGCGCCGCCTGAAGAGATTTTCCAGTGGACTAAAGGCATCGAGTCGGCAAACGCTGGGCCACAGATTCTGACAATAGGCTTCGAGAATGGCATCCCGGTGTCTTTGGACGGCGAGCGTTTGGACGGCCTTGCTCTCGTGACCCGGCTCAACAAAATTGCCGGCGACAATGGGGTAGGGCGCGTTGACATTATGGAAGACCGGCTGCTCGGCCTCAAAGTCCGCGAGAACTACGAATGCCCGGCGTCTACGGTGCTGATTAAGGCCCACGCGGCGCTTGAGTCTCTAGTTGCCACTGCCGCCGAGCGCAAGTTTAAAGCGTCGGTAGACCAGCAGTGGGGCGAGCTGGCGTATTACGGCCTCTGGTTCGACCCGCTAAAAGATGATCTCGAAGCATTCATCAACAAGATCCAAGAGCGCGTCACCGGCACCGTGACATTGCGCCTCTTCAAGAGCAGCCTGACCGTCATTGGCCGGTCGTCCGAGTGGGCCTTGTACAACGAAGATTTAGCCTCGTTTGATTCCAAGACCTTCGACCAGCGATTGTCCGTCGGCAACGTCCAGACCCACGGAATGCAGTCCCGGATGTACTGGTCGCTGAAAGAAAAGATGGGCAAATAAAGCCGTCTGCATGACCTGAATGGGAGGAACCCGGATTGGAAATCCGGGTTCTGAGCTGCATCAGCCAAGAAAAATCAATGGTAGATCATGGGATGGACCTCTACTGTAAACTAAGCCGCTACAGCAAAGAATATGTGCTGTGGAATGGCCGCGCAACCTGGGTGCCGCCAGGGATGCGAGTTCTAGGAGGCTTGCGTGGTGGAAAGCTTGTTTGGGGCCGAAGGCCGCACCCGGCGTTTTATCATGGCCGCCGAGTTCATGTCGCTTATTATCGCAAACTCATTGCTCGCCGCCCGACACCGTATGGGAAACTTGTTTGGAGTGAACGTTATCCCGCCAACTTGCACACGACAGTAGGGTGGTGGAGCGTCTGCACTTGGGAAGGGCTCGACCCGCTGGGAACCTGGACATGGGGCGACTTGTACGATTATCAAGTCCCTTATGTCGAGGCCATGTGGATCAAGTGGGTGCGGAAGCGCGAGATGGAGGCGACGCGCGAGGGAGTAAACTCCTCTATGCCTTCGGCATTACTGCGTATCTGCTGAATGGCATTCTTCGGATGATAAGAGTGGCGAATATTCAGCTTATCTGTCGTCCGAAGGACGTTATTTTGCAGCGAGGGGAGTTTACTCCCTCGCGCATTATCATCGCATCTCCGTCGCCGGCACACGCACTGCTTGCACCTATTCCTTGTTGAAGTCACTTTACCAGCCCCATCTTCTCGATGGGGAGGTGCTGAAAGCCCTGGGCGTAGGCAGGGGAGTTCGGTTTCAGACGGTAGTCGCCGTGTGCGGCGTCTACGAAGAACAGTCCTGTGTCGGTCAGGTTCGGGCCGAGGGTGATGCCGGGCAGCTTATCGGCTTGGTCCTGAATTCGCAGCCAGTCCGGGCAGCGAAGAATGATATTGTGCTGGATGACCACATACTTGGGGGCATTGGGGTTGTCCGAGAGAATCTCTGCCAGGTGCGGGTAGCGCGTGCTGTAGGGCGGCTTGTCGTAGGGAACGGCGGCAAGCCTTGCCTGCATGTTCCAGTCGCCGCCCGGTGTCAGGGACTTCGCAGCCCAGCCGATGCCCCGCGCATCCAGCGAGACGGCGGGGCGGCAGTCTACGAAGATGTTGTTGGCGACCACGGTGTCCCGCCCGCCGCCGATCATGACGGCATGACCGGCCCGGACGCAAAGGTTGCCGAAGACCGTCGTGCCCGCCGCCGTGTCGTCCAGATAAATCGCC
>JAYVVR010000345.1:0-9915 GCA_043786835.1 Armatimonadota bacterium
ACCGGCCTGACTGCATCGTCGCTGACCATTGGCAAGTCCCCGCTGGGCGGTCCCGGCGGTCCTCCCCCTCCCGGCGGCTTCGGTGGTCCTCCCCCTCCCGGCGGCTTCGGTGGTCCTCCCCCTCCTGGCGGCGGCTTCGGCGGTCCTCCCGCGCCGGCGATGGCATATGCCAAAGGAACCGTCACCAGCACCAGCCCGCTGACGATTTCCCTCAGCAGCTCAGCGCTGCTGACGCTGAAGATGGATCCAAGCGCGAAAGTCACGAAGTACACGACAGTCGCGCTCAGCTCAATCAAAGTCGGCGATAGAGTCGTCGGCATCGGCACAGCAAACGACGACGGCAGCTTTGCCGCTGCTACTATCGCTGTCAACATGGACATGGGGCGCGGCGGGGGCGGCGGCTTCGGGGGTGGACGGCGTGGCGGTGGTTACCGAGGCGGCGGCTTCGGCAGGCCGAACAACGGCGGCCCTGGCGGGTTCGGTGGCCCTGGCGGGTTCGGTGGCCCGCCTCCCGGCGGCCCGAATGGCGGCGACGACTTTGGTGGTCCCGGCGGCCCTCCTCCCGGTCAGTAGGATAAAATAAAGCAAGGAGGGCGAACGCAAGGTTCGCCCTCCTATCTTTTGTTCGCCCTTCTATCTCTCGTGGTCGCCTTCTTGCTATGTGTTTGCCCTTCCCCTTTTCCCCGCCAAAGTGGTAAACTCTCCGAAAGGAAAAGTTTGCCCATGCGCGATTCTCTCACTCTCTACCGACTTCTGCTGCCGCTCGGCCTGCTTGCGCTTTCGGCCCTGCCGGCTGTTTGCCAGGTCGCTCCGCCCCCGCCGCTTGCGCTGCCGACCCCGCTGACACTTCCCCAGGCGATTGCGCTGGCTCTGCGGCAGCAGCCTCAGCAGTATGTGGCCCGAACACAGGTGACGCAGGCGCAGGGCCAGAAGCTGCAAGCCCAGTCCCAATATTTCCCGATTCTCACACCGAGCTACCAATACCGAAACAACTCGCAGGCGCTCTATGGGGTGAATTCCAGCCAGTCTTCAATCATTACAACACCAGGCACCGGTGTCGGCACAATGGGGACAGGCACAGGAACGACGACTGGCACGACAGGCGCGACGACACCCGTGTTCAGCCCTGTCAACGAAGTCAGCCTCGTGCGCGGAGGCGGCCTTTCCGTCTCTCTTAGCCAGACATTGTTCGACACCGGCCAGCGCGAAGCGGTCAACGCCGAAGCCCGGCGGGCCGTAGACGCCGCCTTCGCCAACAACCAGAATACGCGTCAGGCGATTATTCTTACCGTGACGCAGGACTACTACCAGCTTCTCTTAAACGAAGATTTAGTCAAAGTCGCGCTGGCCCAGGTCGCCCGGTTCCAGCAAACGGCAGACGTGACGCAGGCCCAGATAGACGCCGGGACAACCGCCGCGAAAGATATTTATCAGGCGAAATCCGATCTTGCCAACGCTCAGGTGACGCTCCTCAACAACCGCAACAGTGTCCAGACCGCGTCGGCACTGCTGAAAAACGCGCTTGGGGTCAACTTGAACGGGGTCGTTCAGATCGCCCCGCTGACTGCCGGCGATACCCTCCCGCCCGTGCCGACACCGACGGCGGCAGTGCCATTAGACAGCGCCGTCGCGGCGGCGTTCCGTGACCGGCCTGATGTCCGCCAGCAGGCGGCGAATGTTCGAAGCAATCAAGCTGCTCTGCGCCTCGCCCAGCGTCAGGCAGGGCTGTCCGTCAAAGGCGACTACGTCTTAAACTACCAGGCGACCAACGATGTCGGGACACGCGGGGTCAATTCCCAGTTTCTTGTCACCGGCTCCTACCCGCTGTTCGATGCCGGCCTTGCGCGGGGTGCCGTGCGGATTGCCCAGGCAGGCCAGGACAATGCCTTGAACCAATTAGAACTGGTGCGTCAGCAGGTACGATTAGAAGTCGAGCAGGCGTATTCCACCCGCCAGACCAACCTCGAAGCCGCGAGTTTGGCCCAAGCCGCGATTACCGCCGCCCAAATTAACTACGATGCCGTGATCGCGTCGCGCAAAGAAGGCATTGGCACGGTGTTAGACGTGACCACGGCGCAGGCAACGCTGACCCAGGCCCAGAGCCAGTACGTTTCCGCCGTTTACAACTTCTACATTGCCGACGCCCAGCTTCAAAGGGCCACGGGCCGCAACGACGCCGGGCTGCCGCCGGTGCGGTAAATTAAAACACGATAGCAAGCTGCTTCATTGTAGCGAGAACGGAAGGAATGCGCCGCTGGCTGGTTAAATCCGGCAGCATGTGCCCTGCAACGGCTTCTAAGAATGCTTCGGAAGACAGGTATTCGGACATCTCGGCGGCTATGAACCGTCTCAGGACCGGCTCTGCTACGGCAATCTCCGCAACAAGCTTTGCCCGACCATCTATCAGACTCACGACGTCGGCAATATCGCTGCTCATCAAAAAGTCGGCCCTGCCTCGACCCCGAAACGCATCCAGCTTGGTCGCCAGAAAATAAGGGGCTGTGATGACCCGAATTTTCAGGCCATTCGGCAGGGAGTGTACGCTTGCATTTTTCAGGGCCGGTACATACCAGCGACTACCAAAACCGAGAATAGTCTCGTCTGTCGGCATAACATCTACAATGACTCCTGCGATGCTCCACCGGCAGATTGGATCGCCTACTTCGCGGCGATGGCTGAAGCCAAGCCCGCGCAGCTCTTCTTCAATTCGGGAATACTCAGCCCAGGAGACGACTTCAACCACGACATCCACATCGTCGGTCTGTCTCACGTCCGGTGCCGCCGGATCGGTGATCAGCAGACCCGTTGCTGCGCCTCCCAGGAACATTACCCGTCCCAGCAGGGGTCCCAGCAGTCCGGCGACCTTTTCAATTTCCTCTGCACCAGACGGCATTCTCTTTCTCCTTCATTGCTGCTGTTAATCAGCAGAGACGCGCTCTCAGCTCCTCGGCGGCGAGGCTTGCTTCCCGTGCTCGTCCGTCGCGGATTGCGTCAACCAGCGCCAGCAGTTCGTATAACTTTTCGTCCGCCTCTGCCGCCTTTGGCACGGACGGATAGAGAGGAGAAAATTCGTAGCCACGAACCGATCCGTCTAAAGCCGGCCACACAGGAGGCGGACCTTGAACAGTAGAAAATAAACGGTCTAAAGGCGGTGCGGCATACCCGGTGGGAACGCCGCGTGTCAGGCCACCCCGCTTGGGCGGGTAGGCATATTTGACGCCGTGTACCAAGAACTCAAGCAGCGCATTTCTGTAGACAATCTTTCGTTTCAGGTCAACAAGGCGTGCTTCTTCGGCCCGCTTCGCCCCGGCGAACGCTTCGGAAGCGCTGAGAAAAAGTGTCTCTGCCAGCAATTGGTAGGACCATCCCCGTTCCTGCTGTAATGCCATCTTGAGGCAGATCAGCACATCCTGCGGTTTAAGTATCATACACGGATTATACCCGAGTGTTTGCTATTCGCGAATAGCGAATGGAATTGTTTAGATAATGGCCGTGCTGGACGTTGCCACGGCCCAGGCGACGCTGACCCAGGCCCAGAGCCAGTACGTTTCCGCCGTTTACAACTTCTACATCGCCGACGCCCAGCTTCAGCGGGCCACCGGCCGCAACGACGCCAGCCTGCCGCCGGCGCGGTAGAAAGAAGCCCTCCCGCCCCAATCCTGGGGTGCTGGAGCAGGAATGTAGGGGCGCTGTTTGCTATGCCTTTCTATCCTAGAGCCTGTTATGCGCTTTGCAGGAGTTTAGCGGCCTTTGCGAGCATCAGCACTGCGAAAACAACGTAATGCAGCCCTGCCAGCGTTTCGGGTAGTCGTTCATAGTCCCGCGCCAGCCGCCGAAACCGAGCTGCCCACGCAAACGAGCGCTCCACCACCCAGCGGTGCGGCAACAGCACAAAGCCTTTTTTGGCTTCGGGAAGTTTCACCAGTTCTAACCGAATGCCCTGCGCGGCTGCCGCCTCGGCCGGGTCTGGTCCGGTGTAACCCTGGTCCACATAAGCGAGTGTGACGTTCTGCTTGGTCGCCTCCTGCACCTGCGCCACCAGTTCGGCGACTTGGGCACGTTCCTGTTCATTGGCGGGCGCGACGTGCAGGGCTAGCAGATATCCTAGCGCGTCTGCGGCGATATGGACTTTGCCGCCTTTCTTGCGTTTGGCTCCGTCATAGCCGGCCCGCGCCCCGCTTTCGGGCGTGGACTGCAGAGTGCGCCCATCGAAAATAGCCGCCGTCGGCTGCGGGGCGCGTCCTTGTGCCACGCGTAGCACTTCGCGCAGATCATGAACCCTCGCAATGAAGACTTCGCGCAATGAAGATTGTCCGCGGGAACGCCCGCTTCGACGCGCTGGGTCCCGGCATTTTCGGCAAAGCCTGCGAGCCGACCCAGATTTGTGCACAGCCGGAAGAGTAGGTTTGCCCCATTTGCCTGTCGGGTAGAATATATGTATGATTGTCTCGGAAGCAAAACCTCAAAATACTCGATACCGGGCGCAATCCGAAAGGGACAAAATAACCATGGCACATTTATATGCTTCGTTTGCCGATGCGGCAATGGCGGAAAAAGCGGCGGGTGCGCTGCTCGACTCGGGCGTTCGTCAGGAAGACCTCAGCGTTGTCGCAAATGACCAGTACAGCCAGACACGACAATCTTATGCCGCTCAAGCAACCGATCCAAACTACACCGCTGGCGCGACCGGCGCTTACGGATCCGAAGGTGGTGTTGCCGTTTACAACAACCCGGCGGCGGCCGGTCTGGGAACTGCCGGTATGGGAGTAGGAACGTCGGCAATCGCCGGTGATTTGAACCCGCTTGACCGGGGCGGTATGGACTCGGCGATGTCCCAGGCCGACATTGAAACTGCCGCGAAGCACGGCATCAGCACGACGACTCCCGAAGACGCCGGCGAAGGCGCAGTCAAAGGAACCGGCATCGGCCTGGGAGTCGGCATTCTCGCAAGCCTCGCCGCGCTGACCATTCCCGGTGTCGGACTGGTTCTGGGCGGCGGCGCACTGGCCGCAGCGCTCGGCGCGACCGCGCTGACCGCCGGCGCCGGCGCTGTCGCCGGCGGTGCGACCGGCTTCCTGAAGGATCAGGGCGTTCCCCACGAAGCCGCAGACCGCTACCACGGCACGGTGACAGGGGGCGGCGCGGTTTTATCGCTGAACATTCCGTCGGGCAAAGTGGACCAAGCCACAGCCGAGTCGATTCTGTCCAAGTATGGCGCAGCGGACATGAACGCGTACTAATCAGCTAAAGAAACGCCGGAAAAACAGGCCGCCAATAGCCTTGACAAGTAAGCAACAACGTGATAGAATAAGGGGCGTGGAGAAATCCATGTCCCTTTTTCCTGCTATTTCGCACCCATACGTGGTTTTTGCAAACTGTCCTTAACTCTAACAAGCCATTTTTATATCATAACGTTCGCCAAAATTCAGTCGTTTTCAGAGAAGGAAGATTGCTTATGCCTGCCGCGCCGCTTATCGGCATTGACATCGGAACGCAGCAGATCAAAATCGCAGAGCTTCGGCCCGGCAAAACCGGCCTGACTGTCTCGGCCCTTGCGCTCGGCCCGACGCCGCTCGGAATTATCCAGAACAGCATGATCACCGATCCCGCCGCCATGGGCGCTGCCTTAAAGCAGCTCATGCGCGAAAGCGGCATCACGGTAAAGCGCGCGGTCGGATGCATCACCGGCCAGCAGGCGGTCGTCATTCGGATCATCGAAGTCCCGCGCATGACCGATGCCGAGCTGAAAGAAACCATGAAGTGGGAAGTCGAGCGTCATGTGCCGTTTGCGCCCTCCGAAACCCAGCTTGACTACCAGCCTCTGACCCCGCGCACCCCTGAAGCGGCGGCCGGGCCAAACATGGAAGTCCTGCTGGCAGTTGCCCAGAAAGATGCCGTTTCCAATTATTTAGATGTTTTATTTGCCGCCGGGCTGGACCCGGTCGCAATAGATATCGAGCCGCTGGCGATTGCACGAGCTTTAATTGACGTCAGCCAGGGTCAAGTCGTTGTCCGCCCGCAGACCCTGCCTGGCGAAATAGATTACTCCCCCGTGGAAACCGTCGCCGTCGTCAATATCGGTGCCGCAAACACCGAAATCGCGATCTACCAGGGCGATCAGCTTGCGTTCCCGCGCTCCCTGCCCCTTGCCGGTGACAGCCTGACCCGCGCGATTGCCGAGGCCATGCAGTATACGATGGATCAGGCTGAGCGGGCCAAGCATGATTACGGCATGGTCCAGCTCGACCGGATGGCTGTCTATACTGGCACCGCTTACGACACCGACGGCGGCTATGAGACGCCCGAGTTCAGCGATGACCAAAGCTTTAACATGGACGACTCGGCAGACAACCCGTTTGACCTCAACACGAACGTAGACGGCGATTTCGGCAGCGCATTCCGCTCCGCGCCCTCCGGCCGGCTGAATGATCCGCAGGATGAAATGTCGCGCACTCAGCCGATGGCTCGGAAGACCTTGAACCTGGCCCGCCCGGTCGTCTCCGATGTCCCGCCGGCGTTCCTGCCGCCGATGGACGATGCGTTCGGCCTGCCCGCGATGGGCGGAGCGGATGAAAGCAAGATGCGCGATGAGATCTTCGAGGCTATCGCGCCGGTACTGCAGGAGCTGTCGGCGGAAATCCGGCGCTCTCTGGATTATTACCGGAGCCGGGGCGCACAGATTTCCGTAGACCGGGTTTTGCTGACAGGCGGCTCTGCTGGACTGACCAATCTTGCGGCGTTTCTGCAAAACGAGCTGCAAACCCCCGTCTCGGTCGCCAATGCCCTCCAAGGGATGACCGTGACATCCAAGCATTACGATCCGGCTTATCTTGCGACTATTGCCCCCGTGTTCACTGTCGCCGTCGGCCTCGCGGCCCGCGACGCCGTATTCGGGGCGAACCCGCTGCCGAAGAAGCCTAAGCCCGTCAAAGCGCCTAAGGCGCCCAAGGCGACAGCAAACGCCAACTAACCGCCTCTACTTATTGATCGATCACTGGGACTATTATGCTTCGAATTAACCTGCTGCCGCCGTATGTCCAGCAGCGCCGGCTGACCAAAAAACTGGTGCCGGTGTTTGTCGGCTTGTTTCTCCTCAGCGTTGCCCTGCCGCTGGTACTGTACTCGTACCTGCATGGCAAGCTAACAACGCTGACCCAGGAAGCCTCGGACGCGGTCGCCGGCAAAGCCAAAACCGACAACTATAAATCGGAAGCCGCAACGACAATCTCACAAGTCGCGCCGATCCAGGCCAAGCTGAAATTTGTCACCGATACAGATGCTTACGCCCGGAAGTGGGTTGCGCTGTACAATACGCTGGCCGACACAACGCCAAAGTCCAGTTTTTTGTATACCGGTGCTGCGGTCACCGGTCAGACGATGGCGATTAAAGCCTATTCGCCGAGTGTTGAGGAAGTGGGCCGTTATTTACAGGTCATGTATCATGAACCTGACTTTACGAGCGTGGTCGTAGATAAAATCCCGGCGTATCCCGAGAATATCCGTCACCTTTATTTCTACAATGGTACTTTGGTTTTTGCCGACGGCGCGACCGGCGGCGGGGGTGGTAATACAGGCAGTGCATTCTCCGGTTCCCGCGGTGGTGCGCCCGGCGGCTTTCCAGGGGGTGGCGGCGGTTTCCCAGGAGGTGGCGGCGGTTTCCCAGGAGGTGGCGGCGGTCAGGGCGGCGGAGGGCAAGCAATGGCCGGAGCACCTGCGAATTACACGCCGGAAGCGCTCGGCCCGAACGGTGCAACGAACCTTCCGCCGGGTGTCGGCCCGCCCCCGCCAGAAATCGCGGTCGGGGGGACTGGTGGCGGAACCCTGGCCGGGCGCGGCGGCGGAATCTTTGCCGGACGCGGCGGCAGTGGTGCGCCCGGCGGCTTCCCCGGTGCGGGGGGCGGCGCAGGCCAGTCAACCACCTACAGCGAGAACTTTCTGCGGGTCGCCGGACGCGGCATCAGCCCCTTTGCTTCGCCGACAGTCCGTGACCTGATTTTGCAGAAAGCGCTGCGCCGGGTCGTCGTCAAGACTGTCCCAAAAGGCTTCGACATCAACGTGACCGCCATGCTCAAGGAAGCATTAACACCGCCAGAACTGCCCGGCAGCGCTCCTGCGGCTGGACTCGGCGGCGGCCCTCCCGGCGGGTTTCCCGGTGCCCCTCCCGGTGGCTTCCCTGGTGCCCCTCCCGGCGGTGGTCCTCCTGGCTATCGTGGCGGCGGTCCGCCGCGCGGACCGGGTGGACCACCTCCCGGTGCGGGAGGGGGGGGATAAATGAAACTTAACCGAGTCAGCCCACTGATCATTGCCGTTATCGGCGTTGTCTTGAGCCTGCTGGCAATTGCTGGCATCTACTTTTTGCTGATCAAGCCAACCCAGGATGAAACCACGGTGCAGCAGACCATCAAAGACCAGAACTTCAGTGATAGTACGCCGGCAGCGCAGAAAGCCGCCCAAAAGACGCTGGCTGATGCCAAGATCAAAGTCCAGCAGACCAAGTTCCAGTGGGCAATCAAGTCTGCGGCTCGGATGCCGCGCTACGATGTCAGCAACCGAACCCAAGCGCTTCAGCAGCTTACTTACGAGTTGACACGCTATCTTGGCCCGGATATCCAGCACCAGCTTAAAACCACTGGCGTCAAATCTGACACGCAGGTGGTTCTGCCGCCGCCGCCGCTCTCGCCGAACGACATTACGGCAGCCCCAGTGGTCGTGCCGCTTGGAACAATCGCGGTGACTGGCGACTTCCGGCACATTCTGACGCATTTTTACGAGTGGCAGTACTTTAACCGTCTTGTTCTTGTGGATAATTTGACGCTGTCCGGCAGCAGCCCGTACCTGACGGCGACGTACACAGCGACACTGTACATCTTCCCGCAAAATGACGACAAGTTGGGGCCGATCATTCCCGGCGCGGGTGGCGGAACGGCATCGCCTGGTGGCGGAGCAGGCGGCTTTCCCGGTGGCGGAGCAGGCGGCTTTCCTGGTGGCGGAGCAGGTGGTCCTCCCCGTGGCTTTCCCGGTGCCCCTCCCGGTGGCTTCCCCGGTGCCCCTCCCGGCGGTGGTCCTCCTGGCTATCGTGGCGGCGGTCCGCCCTCCGGCGCACCGCCGAGTGGCCAGCGAGCCGTATGAAAGATTTCGGCGTCAACCACCGAAAATATACGAGACCTGACGAAACGATTTAATTATGGAATGGCTCAAAGATAAAAAGAATACGCGGATCGTCGCTGGCCTGATAGCCTTTCTACTGGTAGTTGCTGGCATCGTGATTGCCTGGGAGACGGGTGCGTTCAGCGGCAGCGCCCCCATCGCCTCCGCGCCCGTGGGCTCTCCCGGCGCCATGGCTCCTGGCGGTCTGGGTGGTCCTCCCGGAATGCCGGGTGGTCCTCCCGGAATGCTGGGTGGCCCTCCCGGAATGCCAGGAGCCATGCCGCGTGGCGTCTCCAGCGCTCGACCGGCGGCAGCGACAGACGCAGAGGTTGTCAAGAAGCCAGTCAACACCAACCCTGCAGTCGGCCCAGACCCGTTCCAAATTCCGAACGGGGCGCAAAAGATCGCAGATATTAACAAGACGCTTGCGGGACCGAAGCTGCCTCTGCGGGACGCGATTGGGCCGCTGAACTTGTTTCAAATCCATCCGCCCTCCCCGCCCCCGGCGCCAGTGCTCCCGGATATAGGCGGCGGACAAGGAGGTGGGAACACTATGACCGCCGATCCGGCCTCGCACTATCGTTTGTCGGGTATCATCAATGGCACAGACGGCATAAACGCGATTATCGAAGTGGACGGACAGTCGCAATCGGTGAAGCCCGGCGATTCGCTTCCCGACGGCACAAAAGTCACAAACATTCAGGCGACCAGCGTGACACTGCGGACAAACAGCGGCGCAGCGCTTAATCTTCAGATTTCCGCCGGCAC
>JAYVVR010000346.1:0-3553 GCA_043786835.1 Armatimonadota bacterium
AGCAGGGTTTTGATCGTCGTGGTTTTGCCCGCGCCGTTCGGACCAAGAAACCCGAAAATTTCGCCTTCGTAAACGTCCAGGCTGATATTGTTGACTGCCGTGACTTTTTTGTACTGTTTGACCAGATTTTTGATTTCAATGGCTTTTGAGTAGCCGCTGGTGTCCACGCCGTTGCGGGGAGCCGAAGCTTGCACAGAAGCCGAAGCTTGAACAGGGGGAGAAGTGTCTTGTGCCATAATGTGTGACTGCGTTCCTTTGCCAAACGAAGCGTTTTTGAGATAATATCTTTAGAATACGCAGGCTGCGCCGCTTTTGTGCCAAACTCATTATATGCCGAGGAGAAAAATTTCAGCGCGGCGGCATTGCCCACGGGAGTAGTATACAATGCCCCGCGCCTGTCTGTCAAGAAATTGCCTGTCTGTCGGGAAATTGGCGGGAAAAGGAAGGAACAAGAGAGGAATAAGAATGTGTATCGTCAGGGCGGGCAGGGAAAGGCCGTGCCGGGAAACGCGGTCCAGTCGTAAGTTTTCTCGTCCGATGTATCCCCGGAGCGCCAGACGCGCGGGCAGATGGTCTCCAGCCAGTCCATTGGCTCGGACGGCGGCATCGGCAGGGCGGCGCGGGCAAAGGCGTCTTTGAGGGCGGCTTTCTGTTCGGGACCGATGGCCTCGGGATCAGGGGACACGAAGAGCGCGGTGCCGCTGCGGGCAAGAACGTCCAGCCACTGACGGTTCTGCTCCCAGGAAATATCAGGGCGCAGCCCCACGCAATCAGCGTCGGCGACAAAGAACGTCCCGTGCTGAGGCATTCGGAACGCCAGCGAATTAATCCCCATCTTCCGGGTGCGCTCCCAAAACTTGCCGCTGGTATCGTCGCCGGTGCGCTGAAGTGCAAACAGGCCCGCGCTGAGATGCCCGACCGTGTTGCATCCGATAATCTCGGCATCCCCCGCCGCATCCCGAATGGCTGCATAGAGGGATGTGACAATTTCGGCAGTCGTGCGGGTGCGGTCGGCAAAGGCCCACCCGCTTTGGGTAATGCCGGAAGTCATCTCAAAGCCCCACCGACCCGTGATGTCCCAGGTCGTGAAGTCCTGCTTAATCAATTTGTAGCCCCAGCCGGACAGCCGGGCAACGTCTGTTTTTACCCGGTCCAGCACTTCCGGGACTGATGGGTCAAGAAACGCGCCAGGGGTCTGCGCTAGCGGGTGCTTCGGCGAAAAACGCCAGGACTGCGGAACATCCAGCGTCGCCAGCAGGGGCCGGATCCAAATGCCGGGCCGGAGTCCGTTTTTATGCAGCTGGTCTGCCAGGCCGGGCATGTCAGGGAAACCGGCATTGCCCCGGTCGTAGGTTCCGCCGTCATGCTCATCGGTGGGATACCAGCCGGCGTCTATCACATAGCTTGGGGCATTGTCGAGGCTTGGGGATAGGTCCCGAACAAACTCACTGTCTTGCCTGACCGTCTCCGCCGTGATCCTGCCATAACGCGAATACCAATCGTTGCCGCCATAAATCGGCTGCTTCAGCAGACGCGACACGGGACAAAGAGACGCGCAGAACCGGCGGGCAAACGTTCCCAGCGTCTCACCGGGCGACGACGACAGCTCGCGCACGGTGGCAGCCAGCAGCCGCCGGCCCCCGAGATGCACGCCGAGGCCGCCGTTTCGGACATCAAGCACTAAAGAAATGCCGGTTTCGTCCACCCGCCACGACGCAAAACTCGCCGCGCCGGTCTGAACCCCGTAGCCGCACGATCTATTTTGAGCGGGATCGTGCAGCAGGGCGTACCAGGGTAGGGGACGCTCGGGAGCGACGCCCCGCCACTCCAAATCCCCGTAGCCGCGCTCCCAGTGGTCGCCCAAAATTCGCATGCCGGGCGTCAAAAGTGTCCGCCAGCGCAGGACAATATCGGTAACCGGGGAGTTGGGCGCGTCCACGAAAACGCTCAGCGATCCGTCAGAGTTGGGTGCTAGGGTCAAGGCGGCTGCGCGGTCATCACGCCCATTCTCGGTGTAAGTCGCGGAATGTATCGGTGTCTCTAAAATCAAAGGCTCACTCCTGGGTATCTATTGGCGTATCCTGACCGGGCCAGTGCGACTGCTCCGAGCAGGGCCGTATCGCAGCCTAATCGGCTGAGCGAGAGGCGGGGCGGGGCGACCAAAAATAGACGCTCTTCCATAACGCGCCGGGCTTGCGCGAGAAACGGCTCGCCGCCGCCAACCGCGACCCCGCCGCCTAAAACAATGGCGTCCGGGGCAAGGATCACGGCTAAATTGCGGAGGCCCAGGCCGAGGTTAAACGCAACTTCCGACCATTCTTCCACCGACAATTCTTCGGCAGGCTGACCGTAGACCCGCCGGATGCCTGCGCCGGAGACCAGCGCTTCCAAGCAGTCGCACGCGCCGCAGTCGCAGACAACACGCTCGGGGTGGGCGCACCGAAATGCGACCCCCTGGTGCGCTGGTTCCGGGTGCCGTCCGTCGCTGCCACGATAGATCTGCCCGTCTACGAGAAAACCGCCGCCCATACCGGTGCTGAGGGTGAGATACAGGAGCCGGCTCGCGGTTTCCCCGCCAAATAGGACTTCGGCCAGCACACCGGCATTGGTGTCCACGTCTACGAAAAACGGGGAGCCGAACTCAGCTTCAAGTATTGCTTTCAGCGGGACATTGCGCCACGACGGCTGATGCAGGGGAGAGACAATGCCGGTTTCAGGATCAAGCGGCCCGCCCACCGCCGCGCCAACAGCAAGCAGCGTATCGTCTTCAACCAGGTTCGTGGTCATCTGCCTCAGCAGGGTCAGACCGTCGGCAAGCCCGGCTGGGGTTTCGGCTCGGACTCGCCGCAGCAGAGTTCCGTGTTCGTCCGCTGCTGCCGCCATGATTTTTGTCCCGCCGATGTCGAGTCCGAGAAAGATGTTCATCGCCTGACCTCTATAGACTATCTGCCCCGATTACACGTTAGGCACGAGTGCTTTGTCAATCAACCTGGACTATTCGCTTGCCGTGTTACTCGTCTGCAAGAGAGCTTTTGTTTCCCTCGTTCCTCAAGTGATACTTGACAGTAAAGCGGTATAGTTGTACACTTGGCATAGACCCTCAACCATTAGCATAGGCTTTCAACCAAAGGAAAAAAGTGTTCTCCCATGAACCTCGCCGCAAACCGCGTTTTCGTCTCTCTCCTGAGCGCTTCCCTACTTGGCTTCGGCTGTGCCCCGTATGCATCGGCACAGACTGCCCTCAAAAAAACAACGCTCATCCAGAGCCGTGCAAAGCCTGAAACGCTCGGCGGGGGAACAGTTTCTGCTCCTGCGGTCGGCCCGGCCCCGTCGTTCGGCCTCGGCGGGCCGGGCCTGGTACTGGTTAAGAACTGGCACTTCGGAACGAACGGCACGATT
Source organism: Armatimonadota bacterium (assembly GCA_043786835.1). Taxonomy (GTDB): domain Bacteria; phylum Armatimonadota; class Armatimonadia; order Armatimonadales; family Capsulimonadaceae; genus JANXMY01. Next base: position 3,400 of record JAYVVR010000346.1, read on the forward strand.
AAAAATCAGGCCGATCTGAACGCAAACTTCTTCTACCATGACCAGCATAAAAGCATCGCAAACGGCTCCAATGCTTACGGGTCGCTGATTGTCGCCCCCGACGACGCCCATGCCATCTTTCCCGGCGATGTCTATTACTACACCGACGATGCCA
>JAYVVR010000347.1:0-3540 GCA_043786835.1 Armatimonadota bacterium
GTCTCGAAATTCCTGTACAAGAAGACCGCCCGCCGCCCGCTCATCCTGCCAATCCTGCTGGATTTGTGAGGGCTCGCAAGAAGAAGCAATAACAATGACGGAGCTGGAAGCATGGGGCGCATATATAGAAAATGATGCTACTGTCTAGGGCGGAAGCGATGACGCGGATTGGTCCTCACACCAAAGGAGAAGATCTACGGTCATCGGTAAAATCGGCGCAGACTTGCGCCCTATGGTTCCTCTCGTTGTTCAGGGCGCAGGAGCAGAAGTTTCCTATCCTGCCTGCCGCTGATGGCGCGGCACTTGGCTTACCGTCCACGGGGGAGCGTTCAGTCGAGTTTCCTAACGGTAGCTGCATCACTGCGACGGTGCATCCTGCCCAAGTTCTGCTGATGGGCGAAGCCGTTGAAGCCGAGCGGCTTTGAGAAGACTATAAAAAGACGACAAAAGCGCGTGATTACCATCACGCGCTTTTGTGCTGCCGAAGATCTTGCGACAAAGCTCGCAGGAAGGCTGTCAGATCGCGCTCTTCGTGCTTTGTGAAGCCGGCGTTGAAGCGTGTGTCATAGAACGCAATCACTGCTTTAAATTCTGCCGCCGAGCCGGGATGGAAACACGGGGTGCGTGCCGAAAGATCGTGCAGGATCGGGCCTTTGAATTTGCCGACATCTGGCCATTTGCCGAAAATCAGCGCCCGTCCGGGGTTTGTGGTCTGTACGGCCTCGCTGGCTGCGTTATTGACTAGCGTGTAAAGCGGGAGATCGAGAGTTCGGCGCGACGCACCTCCTGCCGGCTGTTCCTTTTTTGTGGCGGCTCAAATTGGTCTGCGTAAGGTAAGATTAGCCTATGCCTACCCCTGCGCTGCGCTCATTGCGCCAGCGTCTGGTCCGGTTCGTACGCTGCCATTCTCGAAGACAGACAGCCGACCAGACATCAACCGAAGAGATGGAGACTTATTTTTTGCTTAACGCAGGTTTGTTTCAAGAGCGGGAGCGGCACGGGCGATTACTCGCCCGTGCCTATCGCTTTGATGGCATTCGCCCGGACTAGCCGCCGGCCGCCGCCTTCCTGCGGGCGACAAGTGCCCCGCCCAAGCCGAGAGCCAGCAGGAGGCCCAGCGAGACCATGGTGGAGGCTTCCGGAACGGCGGCAAAGCGCAGCACCTCCCCGTGGCCCGGCGATACGCCGAAGTCGGACACATAGAAAGCGCCATCAGAACCCTGAACAATACTGGTCGGGAAGTCGGGTCCCGGTGATGCGCTGGTCGCCAAGGCAAATCCCTGCTGGGCAAGAAGCGTTTGTGTGCTGGCGCTGGGGGCAAACTGATAGATCTCACCGGGGCCGGGATTGGCCGCGGCCAGACCGTTCGTGGTCAGGTCCAGTACGATCAGACCGCCGTTTTTGTCGAACGTGAAGTCCGAGATGGTGGTGAAGCCGCTGGCGAAGACTGTCTGCGTGCCAGTGACCGGGTCAATGCGGAAAATGTCCGCTGCCCCGACAGGAAAGGGAAAGCCGGTCAGTATACTGACATAAAGAGCACCGTCCGGTCCGACTTTGACCGACGTAGGAACGGTCTGATACTTGGGCGGTCCAAAGGGGAGCGGGTTGGGTACTGCCAGAAAGACACCGAGCGTCGAGAGTGTTTTGCCGTCGGCGGAGACGCCAAGAACATCGTTCCCGCCGGCGTCCGCAACCGCGAACCCGCCCTTCGGCAGAGCCGCCAGGCTGTAGGGATTGGAGTTGATTGTGGAGCCGCTGTCGGCACTGTCCGGGTTATTTGCGGTCTCGTAAGCGCCCAGGTCAGCGATTTTCGTCACGGTGTTTTGAGCAAGACCAAAGGAGACCAGCGAGTCAAAGTTCGGATTTGGGATTGCGGCTGTCTGGGAGGGATCCCCGCCGTAGCCGATAACGCCATAAAGTGTGCCGCCGCTGAAGGCGAGGTCGTGAAGACCGATAGCTTCGGCACCGCCTTTCGCTTGATCGGCCAGGGAAGGAAGCCCGGTGATCACTGTCGTTTGTATTCCGTTATGGTAACTCTGGATGTCGCCCGAAGCGCCGTACTGGGCGGGGCCGGCACCTGTCTGGACAGTGGCGCCGGTTCCGCCTGTTCCGGCATCGGCGACATACAACGTGCCGTCTGGGCCGAAGACAAGGCCGCGCGGGTTATTCAGCCCGCTCATAATGACTTCCTGTGCGCGCGCGGCTGTCGGCATCAGCGCGGGAAGCAGGGCAAGGGTGGCGAGGCCAAGAAGGTGTTTCGGTGAGAAGAACATGGGTTTATACCCTTTCTGGCAGAGGGGTGCCAACATATTGGGAACGGCTTGATTGCCACCGGTGAGGGAAGTGCAGGATGCCGGTATTACTCACAGGTGCATAAATCATGCCAAGAAGGGGTGTTCCCGAAGTCAACGACGAATTATTTTTCGTTGGCGATGTAGTCAACGATAACTTCGCAGGGGGCGGCGAGAAACAGCTCGTGGGCCATATCGCCGGGCAGGCCGCGCAGACGGTCGGGACGGCCCCCCAAGACAAGCAAATCCACACGCTCTTCGGCAATCAAAGACAGAATACGCTCTTTGGCCTTGCGAGTGCGGTGAATGACCGATTCGACCTGGACTTTATAGGGCACGGCGGCCCGCTCGGCAATGTTCAGGGCGTTCGCGGCGACTGATTCGGCGTCAGGCATGGACGCATCGAGCGGCAGAATGCGCGGGACTTCGATAATATACGCGAGATGAATGCGTGTCTGTGTCCCTTCGGCCAAACGATAGGCGACCTCCAATGCTCGGTTAGAATACGGCTGGTCTACGGCAGGAATGAGCATGCAGGTCCATTGACCGGGAGACAAACTCTCTGTGGTGCTGGGCTTCGGGCGGCGGCTAAATAGGGACATGGTTTGACAGGGCCTCTTCGAGAAGGGTACAATTCCTGTGAGGATTGTACCCGAAATGGAACTCACAACAGAAAACCAAATCACAAATGAACAAATACTCACGGCCCTGCGGCGCGTGATAGACCCGGACTTCCGCAAGGACCTGGTGACGCTGGGAATGATCAAAAACGTGAAAGCCGACGGTCCCAATGTCTCATTCACGGTCGAGCTGACAACACCTGCCTGTCCCCTGAAAGAGGAGATCGAGCGGATGTGCCGCGAGGAAGTCGGCACCATTCCCGGCGTCGGCACAATCACTATTGAAATGACCGCCGTGGTCCGGGCCAACACCGGGCGCGGCATTCCAACCCAGCAGGCGCTGCCAGGGGTCAAGAACATTATCGCCATCGCGTCCGGTAAGGGCGGGGTCGGCAAAAGTACGGTGTCCGCCAACATCGCCTGCGCTCTGGCCCAGATGGGCGCAAAAGTCGGCCTCATGGACGCCGACATTTACGGCCCGTCCATCCCGATTATCATGGGCGTCGAAGACCGTCAGCCGGAAGTAGACCAGAAAAAAGAAGTCATGCTGCCGATCGAGCAGTATGGTGTCAAGATTATGTCCATGGGCTTTTTGCAGCCCGGTGGCTCGGCGGTCATCTGGCGTGGCC
>JAYVVR010000348.1:0-3525 GCA_043786835.1 Armatimonadota bacterium
CCTTGTTTGGATGCCTGGTCTACGGCGGCGGCATTGGCAGCAGTTACCGAGCGTTTGGAACTGATGGTTGCGGTTCGGCCTGCCTACCATGCCCCGGCATTGCTAGCCAAACAAGCCGCGAACATTGACAATATCAGCGGCGGGCGGCTGTCGCTGAATGTCGTGTCATCGTGGTGGGCGGAGGAAGCGAAGCAGTATGGGGTGCACTTTGACCAGCATGACAACCGTTATGCCCGGACCGAGGAATGGTTGGCCGTCGTGAACGGCCTTTGGACACAGCCGCGCTTTTCGCATTCGGGGTCGCTGTACAAAGTCCAAGACACAATCTTGTCGCCGAAACCGGTCTCAAAGCCGCGCCCGACTCTCTATGCGGGGGGCGAATCGGAATCGGCCAAGGAGCTGATTGCGCGGACGTGTGATGCCTATGTCATGCATGGGGACCCGCCGGAGCGGGTGGGGGAGAAAATCAAAGACCTATCGGCCCGGCGTGAGCGGATGGGACTGCCGCCGATGACATTTGGAGTGGCGGGCTACGCAATTGTTCGAGACACTGCCGAAGACGCTGAACGGGAGCGTCAACGGATTACCGATGTCAAGCAGAGCGCGGCAGGCTACGAGAACTATCAGCAGTGGCTGTCGGGAACCCAATTGGAGCAGCAGGTGTCACTGGAAGATTATTCGGTGTCCAACCGGGGCCTACGCTCGGGGCTTGTCGGGACTGCCGCGATGGTCAAAGAACGAATCGCCGCGTTTGAGGCGGTCGGCGTCAGCCTGCTGCTTTTGCAGTTCAGCCCACAATTTGAGGAAATGGAACGGTTCGGAGAAGCCGTAATTGGGGCATAATAATACTGGGTCAGAGGGCTGACAAGGAGACAACTATGACTAGGCTATTACTCGTACTGCCGACACTGGCCGCCGCACTGATGCTGAGCGGCTGCGCCAATACCATCAGCGGGGCCAAAGAAGATTCGTCCGCCGCCGCGCAGAAGGCCCAGGAGGCTGCTGCGCAGACCGGGGAGGCTGTCAAAGACAGTGCCCAGAAGGCCGGAAAAGCGGTTACCGAAGTGCCGCAAAATGCCGAAGCCAATGCGGTGCGCGTTCCCGTCAAAACCGCGATCCTGCGTGACCCGGTGCTGGCGGACAGCCGCAACCTGATCAATGTCGGCGGCCGCGATCACAGGATTACGCTGACTGGCCATGTCGCCGAGGCATCAATGAAGCAGCGTGCGACCGAAGATGCCAAAGTGGCGCTGAAGAAGCACCCGGATTATACGCTGAACAACGAGCTGACTGTCGCTGGCGCAGCGCAATAGGCACAATGCTAAAAAAAGGCCATCCTCGCGGATGGCCTTTTTGCCGTCATGTTAATGCCGGCCCATGGCCATTTGCGGCGTTCCGCACGGGCCGCCGCCGGTGGCCTCGGCAATCGGCATCTTCTCGCCGTCAAACGTCAGCGTGTCATAAAAATGGCTGACTTCCACGCTGCCCTTGGGGATATAATGGGCGATGAGTGACCGCCGGAACCGATCGGTGCTGGAGTTCGGGTAGGAGCCGTGAATGACACTGCCGTTGAAGAACAGAACGTCGCCGGCCTTCAGAGTCACGGCTTCTTCGTGTAGGCCTTCCGGGACTTTGACAAGATCCGACGTGAAAAACAGAGTGCTGTCGGATTTTTCAGGGCAGGTGATATCCAGATCGCTTGAGCCGGGGACGACGACCATGCCGCCATTTTCCGCGTCGGCGTCATCTACCGCAAGCCAGGCGGCAATGCAGGTGCCGGGCTTGACCCGCAGGTACAGGTTGTCTTGATGCAGCGCCTGGCCGCGTGCGCCGGCGGGCTTGAAGTAAAACATGGACTGCGCGGCCAGCGGCTCGTCGTCGAACATCTCCGTCAAAATGTCATGGAGCCGTGAGTCGAGCAGATAGCTTTTGGCGATTTTTCCGACGGTTTTGTCGGGGTGCATATGCGGCATGATCATGCGCGGGTAGAATGCCAGCGGATCGGCGCGGTCGTAGAGCTGATCGCCATGCTTCATTTCCGACAGGCCCTCGACCGGCCCATTCCCAGCTTCCGTCATGAACGCATCCCGGATCGCCGCGACCTCGTCCGGCGCATAAAAGCCGCGCAGAACAAAGTAGCCGTCACGCCGAAAGTCCGCCAGTGCTTCTGTCGTCAATTTTTGTGCTGTCATGTTACCCTCCCGAGAAAAGATAACTTATTATAGGCGAAATCGCCTGCCGCCGTCCATAACGGAAACAGCTAAAAACCTATAATATTCTGCTATGCTAAGTGCATGAAAGAAGCGCAAACAAGGCTTGAAGACGAAGGAACGCAGGCGGCGCCGCTTGTCACCGGCCACTTTCAAGAAGGACCCGGCTACGCGACGTGGCGGCGGCACGGGACCGGCGACTGGCTGCTGGTCGAAACGCGGGGCGGCAGCGGGCGCTTCGGTCACAGCGGCGGCGAAGTGCGTGTGTCTGCCGGAGATTTAACCCTGCTGCGGCCCGGCGTTCTCCATGACTACGGCACGGCGGGGGAACAGTGGGATCTGCTCTGGGTCCATTTCCATCCCGAACCGGCGTGGCAGCCGCTGCTAGCCTGGCCCGAAGCCGCGCCGGGGCTGATGACGCTTCGGCCGGCGGACACGGCGGCGGCGGAGAAAATCGCTGGGAGGCTCCAGGAGATGTACTGGCTCGCAACTGGCGCACTGCCTCGGCGGGATTTATTGGCAATGAACGCGCTTGAAGAAGTTCTGCTCCGGTGCGACATGCTGCCGCGCCCCGACGCCCCGCGTCTCGACCCGCGTGTCCAGGCCGCGATGGACATCCTGTGCCGGTGTTTAGGCGACCTGGTGAGCTTTGATGCGGTTGCCGGCGAGTGCGGCCTGTCGGAGTCCCGGCTATCGCATCTGTTTCGGGAACAGTCGGGTCTGACCCCGATGCAATATTTGGAGCAGCAGAGAGTCAGCCGTGCCTGTCAGCTTTTGGACTTCACCACGCGCTCGGTCACAGCTATCGCCGCCGAAGTCGGCTACGAAAACCCGTTTTATTTCACGCTGCGCTTCAAGCAGCATACGGGTCATAGCCCACGTGATTACCGCAGACGTGTAACTCCAAAATAGTGCGCGAAGAACGCTGGGGCATCCACGCTGACGGCGATCTCGTGCGGCTTTTCGGCGGTGTCTGAGTGAAAGAATGTCTGGCCTTCCGTACGCGCTCTGCCCGTGTCCACCTGAATGTGCTGCCGCTCGGTCCGGCACAGGCCCGGCTGGAAAATCAGCGCGGCGGCCAGCGGATCATGGAACGTGATTTTCCCCGTCTGCCGGAACCAGACTTCGGCCAGCTTCAGCACGAACTCCAGCGGCGGGCCGGCGGCGGAAAACTTTTCCCGAACCTCTTCCGACGGCAAAACGCACTGCTCGGTGACATCAAGGCCGACCGCAAGCAGGCGCGGCACGGGGGCATTGAAGACAAGCGCGGCGGCTTCGGGGTCACAGCGCATGTTCCATTCCGCCCCGGTCGCCT
>JAYVVR010000349.1:0-3523 GCA_043786835.1 Armatimonadota bacterium
ATGATACCCGGTTTGTTGGAATTGATGCGTCAGGACCATGCGTTAAAACGCACGGCTACACAGCGAAGACGCTGGGAAGTACCGCTTCGCGGCACTAATGCATATCTCGTTCCCAACCCCGCGAAGCGGGTGTTTTATGGCGTCCGCGCCGTGTAGCCGTGCGTTTCAACGCATGGTCCGAAAACGCATGGTCCGAAAACGCATGGTCCCGATATGCGTCAGTCGCGCCAGACAAGCAGGTGCTTCTGACCTTTATCCGCTACAGGTTCCCATCCCGTTCCTCGCGCAAACCCGGCGCCCCAAGCAAAGAGACTTGTTCGCTTGCCCATGTCTTGAGGCAGTTCGACAATTAGTGTCGAGGTATCTTGATGCGTCGCACCTTCAAGCAGACCATTAATCTTAACGGCTGTGACACGGGTAGCCCCAAGTGCATAAAGCTCTTGGACAACGTGGATGGCTTTGTCCGCAAGCCACTCTGTTTCGCTTCCATCCCCGCCGCTTATAACACGCTCTTCCGGATCCTTAGCTTCTCGGAGCCAGGCAAGAGCTTCCGCAGCATTGGGTGATTGTATTAATTTTGTGTAAACTTGTTCTGTCCGATCGGTCGCCATAGCTATTCCCCCATGAGCCGCTTGTTGACGGCTAACCTATTCGGCAGGGACGGCTGGGCGCCTTCGGTTTCAACACTCAGCGACGCGGCGGCGGCGGCGAACTTGACGGCCTCTTCCAACGCCAACCCTTCGCCAAGGGCCACGGCGAGAGCGCCGGTGAAGCCGTCGCCGGCGGCAGTGGTGTCGGCCACATGATCGGCGGGGAACGCCGGGACAAAGGTATTTTCCGACGTGTGCGTCACGAGCCTCGCGCCCGCGCTGCCCAGGGTGACGACGACGTTCTGAACGCCCCGGTGCTTCAGCATCAGCGCCGACGCCGACGGGTCGTAGTCGCCGCCTAAAATCTGGGCGGCTTCAGTCTGGTTCGGCGTCAGCACCGACACAAGCGACAGCAGCTCGTCGGAAAGCGCTTGAGCGGGCGCAGGATTTAGGATGGTCAGGACATTCGCCGAACGGGCGATTTGGAGCGTGGACAGCACCGTCTCCATCGGAATTTCAAGCTGGCACAACACAACGTCGGCGTCACGGATGGCCGCTGCCGCCAGCTCTATCAACGGCGGACTGAGCTTGGCGTTGGCCCCCGGCGCAACGACGATTGTGTTCTCGCCGAACGTCTCATCTACCGTAATCAGCGCAACTCCGGTCGGAGCATCGGGATCGCGGACGACAAACTGGGTGTGAATGCCTTCGTTCTCTAAATTGGCGACCAGCATGTCCCCGAAGCCGTCCGCCCCGACGCAGCCGACAAAGGTCACGACTGCACCGAGCCTTGACGCCGCAACGGCCTGGTTCGCACCCTTGCCGCCAGGCATGAGCGCAAATGCGCTGCCGAGCAGGGTTTCGCCAGGGGCGGGAAGCTGCGGCACCCGCACGACCATGTCGGTATTCGCGCTGCCGACGACGACCACGCGCGGACGCTTTTCTTCGACTCCGGTATCAGTTGAGTTTGTGTCAGCCATAACAGAAGCGTATCATTTTTGGAACAGATTGTCAAGAGCAGGTGTTATCAAAGAAAAGCCCGCAGCGGGTAAGATAGAAAATAGTCATGCAGCCGGAAACGCCGTGGCAATTAAGGGCGCAGGAATTCATTGCCGCGTGGTTTATTGCCACGCATTCTTATCACACTCTCACAACGATTTTATGACGATTAGGAGCCATCACCCATGCCCGTTTATAATAACATCACCGAACTTATCGGCAATACGCCGCTGGTCAAGCTCAACAAAATCACCGACGGCGCGGAAGCCACGGTGCTGCTGAAGCTGGAGTTCTTTAATCCAGCGTCGTCCGTGAAAGACCGGATTGCCCTGGCGATGATTGAAGATGCCGAAGCGCGGGGCATTCTGCACTCCGACTCGGTTATTGTCGAGCCGACGTCCGGCAACACCGGCATCGGCCTGGCGTTTGTCTGCGCGGCCAAAGGGTACCGATGCATTCTGACTATGCCCGAGACGATGTCAGTTGAGCGTCGCCTACTATTGCGCGGCTACGGCGCGGAACTTGTTTTGACCCCCGGCACCGAGGGAATGCGCGGCGCGATTGCCGAAGCCGAGCGGATTGCGGCCCGGACCCCCCGCGCATTTGTCCCCCAGCAGTTTAAGAACCCCGCAAACCCGGAGGTCCACCGCCGGACGACCGCCGAAGAGCTTTGGAAAGACACCGACGGCAGCGCAGACTTTGTGGTTGGAGGCGTCGGCACCGGCGGCACTTTGAGCGGGATCGCCGAAGTCTGGAAAGAGCGCAAGCCCGGCTTCAAAGCTATCGCGGTTGAGCCGGTCGAGTCGCCGGTCATCACTCAGACCCGCGCCCACGAGACGGTCAAGCCCGGCCCGCACAAGCTGCAAGGCATCGGAGCCGGCTTTGTCCCAGACAACCTTGACATGGAAGTCGTGGACGAAGTGATCCAAGTTTCCACCGAAGACTCGGTTAAATGGGCACGCCGCTGCGCCGTTGAAGAGGGAATACTGATCGGCTTGTCCTCGGGATCGGCCCTCTGCGCCGGTTTGCAGATCGCGCATCGGCCCGAGAACACCGGCAAGACCATCATTGTTGTTATCCCCTCGAACGGCGAGCGGTATTTGTCAACCATCTTGTTCGCCGACTTGCGCGACGAGTAACCCACCTCCTTGCTTCGTAACAAGTTACTTCGCAGGGGTCCTCCCTATAAGGGAGGAGTGGGAGTTCGAGACATGTCGCTGTTGGTAGTTTTATCTCTTGCCCTTCCCGTCTCGGGAGGGGACGCGAGGAACGAGTTGGGGTAGATTCTTATGACCAGAGTTTACTGAAACATTATTACCTGGGGCTATCTCGACGACGACGCGCCGCATGATGCCTAGCTTGTCTCTGCATTGCCCGTGTCAACGAAAAATCCGCCAAGATCGCCGCCGCGCCTGAGGTTCGCATCTTGGGCGCTGCTGCGTTCTCAGAGACTTTGGAAGACCCGGAAACTCCCCGGCGGGAATAAGGTACAGCCTCGGACGAAGGGGCTGTGATGGATGCGAGCTGCCCGCGTGACAAGCGAGGATTTGGGCCTGGAAATCACGCACACAAAGACACTGTTCGTAACGGTGAAAGCAGATTTTTTGGTGTCGAAGCGGGAATGAGAGAGAACATAAGAAAAGAGGGCGAACACAAGGTTCGCGCCCTACGTTCGACAATACCCCATAGGGGCGAACCTTGTGTTCGCCCTTTTCTGTGTGTTCGCCCTTTTCTGTTATGTTCGCTTTTCATATTTGTGTTCGCCATTTTAAGCTAAAGAGCAAGAAACGCCCTCGCTCGTAATCCGTAGTCGCCGCGACTTTCACTCAACAATAGACCGGCACTTCCAGTGCCGGTGTCCTAAACTGCCTGCTCCTCTGTCCGGCGATGTGCTATAATGCCCTATGCGCGTTCCGCGATTACTTGTTTGCCTG
>JAYVVR010000350.1:0-3523 GCA_043786835.1 Armatimonadota bacterium
TGGCAAAATACCGCAGTACAGCGATTACGCTCACGCTGGACGGCGAAGAGACCTCTTCGGAAGCGTTTCTGGTCGTGATCGCCAACGCCGCGTCCTACGGCTACGGCAAGATCAAGCTTGCGCCATTCGCCGCGCCCGATGACGGCTGGCTCGATATCTGCGTCTTTGAGCGCCCGCGCCTCCATAAAGTCGGCTTCGCGTCCCAGATGGTTGCCGTGCTGGTCCGCCGCCATCTGCGCGATCCCAGCGTCCGTTACTACCGGGCCAGGACGATTGCACTGTCGTCTGATCCCCCAATTTCTGGACAGCTTGACGGTGAAATGTTTGGCGTGTCGCCGGTCTCGATTTCGATTGTGCCCTCGGCACTGACTGTGTTCGTTCCATGAAAGGCCCTCTGAACCATGTTCACCCCCAAGCTCAATCCCGATCAGCAATATCAAATGTATGTCGCCGGTCAGTGGTGCGACTCAAAGACCCAGACATTTCTCCCAAACATCAATCCTGCGCATAAGACGCAGGTTCTCGGCCGGGTCGCCGACGCCACCGACGCCGAAGTCGGCGAAGCGATGCAGGCGGCAGAGGCCGCGTTCCCGGCGTGGCGGGCTGTTAGCGGCAATCTAAAGACCAAAATCTTCCTGCATCTGGCCCAGGTCATGTACGCCCGCTTTGACGACTTCCAGCAGACAATGGCCCGCGAAATGGGCAAAACTTTGTTCGACTGCAAGCTCGATCTCGACGAAGCCATCGGTGTGATTGAATGCGTCGCCCCGCAGGGATTGTCGCTCAAAGGCGAAACCTACCAGAAAAACATTGACGGCGTCGTCATGGAGTCTCGGCTAGAGCCGCGTGGGGTCGCCGCGATTATCACCCCGTTCAACTTCCCGGTCGCCATTCCTATTGCCCAGGTCGTCGCTGCGCTTGTCGTCGGCAACACGGTCGTTTGGAAGCCCTCGCATCTGATCCCCGAATCGTCCCAGGCTATCGCCGCCGCGCTCGACGAGTGCTTCGTTTGGGCTAAAGACACGCTCGGCGTCACTGTCCCGCCCGGCACGTTCAGCATGATTACGGGCGACGCTGCTCCTGGCCAGGCACTGATTAAGCACCCCGTCGTCAAATGCCTGTCGTTTACGGGTTCTAAAGCTGTCGGCGATGCGGTAGACGCCACCGCCAGCGGCCTCGGCAAGCGGGTCATGAAAGAAGTCGGCGGCATCAACATCTTTTACGTCCACAAAGACGCGGACATCCAAAGAGCCGCCAAGAACTTCGTCTACGGCAAGACCATCACCGGCGGCCAGCGCTGCACCTCCATTCAGGAAGTACTGTGCGACGAAAGTGTTTACGAGCAGTTCGTAACAGCCGCGATTGAAGAAACCAAAGGCATCCGTATTGGCGACGGGTCTTCTCAGGAAATGGCCGACGCCGACAAGACCCCCGGACTCTATTCCCTGCCCCCGCTTGTCTCTGAAGAACAGCAGGACCGCGTCTTAGGGCTAATCGAGCGGTCCGTTTCCGAAGGCGCAAGTATTCGCCGCCAAGTGCCGGTCCCTGACACTCTTGCCGCCGAAGGCTACTACGTCCCGTTCACGCTGATTGAGAACGTCGGCCAAAGCAACATATTATACTCAACGGAGTTGTTCGGTCCTGTGGGCGTGCTCACCAAAGTCAAGAATATCAATGAAGCCATCACGCTCATCAACCAGAAGATCGGCATTGTCGCCTGCATTGACAGCCAGAACAAAGACGCCTCCGAGCACTTCATCCAGAGCGTTCTGCGAACCCGCGTTGACGACGGCCGCCACGGCACCGGCGCATTCTGGGCCACAAGATTTGGCGGCGACCGGGGCGCTGGCTCCGGCAACCCTGCGCTCGACGAAAACATGGTCATGGGCTACGTTCTCTGGAAAACCATCTACCGCGCCTACAAACCTTTCGCCGAGCCTCAAGACGACGACGCGGGCATCTAACATCAAAGGTTTATTATGACAAACCGGGAACGTCTTGTCGCTCAGATTACGCATCAACAGGAAACCGGAAGACGAATACCGATTGTCAGCCTGCAGGAGTTTTTCGAGGGCAACGAAGACTACGGCTCTATCGGATGCAATCTTGATGGTCCCTACACTGTACTGCCCGTGTCTGCTCCTGTTCCATATTGGCCGCATCCTGGTCCGCAGGGGTTTTATCAGGTCTTACAATCGGTGCGGGCGCGTGACGACGTTCAAGACGTTCTGGTGGAAATTAGTGATCCCGATGTCGGTGAAGAAGATTGGCCGTTCTCTGAGCGTGTTTATATCCTGACAAGTGCTTCGGTAGAACAAGTCGAGGCATGGACCGCTAAACTATTTCCGACGGAAGTGTCCGAAGGCTACGACGGCGAGAAGCCTGCTCTCGCGCCTGATCTTTTGCCGGGCTATCAAGCATACGCGTTATGGTGGGATTAATTTCAATGCGAAGACCAAAGTATACGATAGAAGAACTCCTGGCAGGGATCACGGAGGAGAACATTCATCCTGCGGTGGATTGGGGACCGGACGTTGGCAAAAAGATCTTGCCCCCAGAATTGTTCTACCGCACTGGTGATGCGACGCTGCCGCATGGGCAGGGACCGGGCATCATCGCGCATGTCTGCAATGACCTCGGGCAGTGGGGCAAAGGCTTTGTTCTGCCGCTGGGAAAACGCTACCCGGAAGCCGAAACTGCGTACCGAGAATGGGCGAAGCGCAAAAGAGACCCGCCGTTTGCGCTGGGTCAGGTACAATTTGTGGAGGTCACGCCCAAGCTTTGGGTTGTCAACATGATTAGTCAGCACGGCATCGCCAAGCGCGGCGGATTGCCCCCAGTCCGCTACGATGCTCTCCGCGACTGCCTGCGCTGTGTCTGCGAGTTCGCTGCTGAGCATCAAGCTATGTCCAAATGCCCCGGATCGGATGCGGTTTAGCCGGCGGCAAGTGGGAAGAAGTCTGCCCAATCATCGAAGCCGAGCTAATTGCAAACGGCGTACAAGTAAGTGTGTACGATCTGCCGACAGTGTAAATATCTTACATCTTTGCCCGCGAAGGCGGGGAGTTGCCCTTTGAAGCACGGGGGTTCAGCACCGTGTTCTCCTGTTTTCCTATTGAAGCCAACAAAACTATGAAAAAAGAGAAGGCTAACAAAGTAAAGCCGGCTGAAGAAGACAATGAACCCGTCGGGCATCCGCTGTTTGACAATCCATGGTTCAAGAAGATGAAGACACTGAATGAGAGCTTGGAGTCCGGCAAGATCACGCAGATGGAATACGAGCGCAAGCACCGGGGCATGATGGTGGAGCTGCAAAGCGCGGCCAGTAAAGAGCGCGAGAAAATTAAGTCATGGGCGCTGTCAACGCACAAAGTCCGCGACGAAGCGGAATACAAGCGGCTCTGTGCGTACTACCATGACGCTTACGGCGATTCGTTTCATCACTTTTTGACCAGCATTCATGCAGGCGCGTCGTTTCTGACACTGAACGAAAAGATGCTTGACGATGCGCGGCTTTTGGAGC
>JAYVVR010000351.1:0-3520 GCA_043786835.1 Armatimonadota bacterium
ATCCGTGAGGGCTTGTGTGCCGCCGGCGAGATAGGAAGGGTCTTGGTTGCCGCTGAAGCCGTAAATTGGGTATTGTCCGGCAATCGAGGTCAGGCCGGGCCGGTGCCAGTCCGGGCCGATGGTTGCTTTCTTTTGCTCCAAATCGTAGGAAACTAGGTAACAGCGGTCGGCGTTCAGCGCTTCGCCGAGCGCCTGGGTCGCCGCTTCTCGCACGGCATCGGCGGTGGAAGCCAACCGAATGGCTGCGCAAATGGACCGGAGACGTGATTCATGGGCCGCGACCTCAGCCAGCGCTTCTTCTGCCTGCTTGCGCTCGGTGATGTCAATCGTTACGCCGTCAAAGCGGAGGGGAACCCCGCACAGGTCGTACCGGCCCTGGCCCACAGCATTGATCCATCGCATCCCTCCATCTTCCGTCAGCACCCGATACTCAGCATTATACTCGGTCTGCGTTTCAATGGCACGGGCAAACGCGGCGCGGGCGAAGGCGCGATCGTCCGGATGAAGCTGAGAATACAGCCGGAGAAGAGTGGTGTCGGTGTCCGGCGGCAGTCCGAGATGCTCCCGGCCGGTAGGGTTCAGGGTAACCCGGTCGAATGGCCACTCGCAGGACAGGGTGCCGAGATGGGCTGCGCCGAGCGCAAGCTGAAGGTCGGCTTCGCGGCGGCGCAGGCTCTCTTCGGCGTTTTTTCGGGCGGTGATGTCGAGCAGTGTTCCGACAAGCCTGACAGTCTGCCCATCCTCGCCTTTGACCGCATGGCCGCTGGCCTGGAACCACTGCACCGCGCCTTTTGGGGGGACCCGCCGAATATCTATCGCATACTCCCACCCCTGCTCGATCGCTCGCTTAACCAGTGTGTCAAGCTTGACGGCATCTTCCGGGCAGTAGAGCGCAAGGTTACCGGGATAATCGGGAACGCCGTGGCGAGGATTTAGCCCGGCGAGGCAAAACATTTCCGCCGACCACGACACTTCCAACGTTTTGGCGTCAAGTTCCCAGCTTCCGACTTTTGCGACCCGTTGGGCTTCCGCCAGCCTGGCTTCGCTGCGCCGCAGTGCCTCTTCCGCATCTTTTCGGGCGGTGATGTCGGAATGCAGGCTGAGAGTCCCGGCATAAGTGTCGTCTTCGAAGACGAGGGAGACCCGTGCGGTGTGCCAGCATTCGGTCCCATTTCTGTGCTGCATCCGCATCTCATAGGAGGCCGAGTCGCTGGCGCGGCAGGCGGCACGGGCGGCACGCATTCTGGGAAGGTCTTCGGGATAAAGGAAGTCGAAAATGCACTGGCCGGCCATCTCCGAAGCCGTGTAGCCGAGCATTTCGGCGAAACGCGTACTGGTGTAGAGGATCCGGTCTTCTCGGTCAATCTGGACGACCCCTTCCAGTGAAAGATCCAGCAGGTGCCGGAACTGCTTTGTGTCAGTCTCCTCGTAGACTTCTGAATTCATGGTACAACTCGCCTCTGCTGAAGAATGAGATAGCTCCGCTGGTTTGGGAACGAAACTGTCTCGGTATAAGGACGCTATGGAAAATACACGACGTAATTCTCTGAAGAGCGATGCGGCTCTTGCCACTGGTCTCGCCATCTCGAGTGCTGCCGTCCTGGCCGCCGGCGAGTGCCGCCGTCCTGGCCGCCGGCGACAAGCCGGTTGATGTTGCAGACTTCCCGCCGGTGTTTCCCGGCACACTGCCGACCCCGCCATCCACGAAGCGGGGCGACATGCCCTGCCGAATTCTCGGCTCGACGGGCGAAGAAGTATCTTTGATTGGCATGGGCGGCTTCCATATCGGCAAGCCGGACACCGACGCCAAGGGCATCAAGTTCATTCATGCGGGCGTTGACCGCGGTATTAACTTTCTCGACAACTGCTGGGACTACAACAACGGCAACTCTGAAGTCCGCATGGGCAAAGCGTTAAGTGCCGGCGGTTACCGGAAAAAAGTATTTTTGATGAGTGACAACTCCACGTTGATAAATCAACGGGCTTCTACGCTATCAAAGTAGCGAGGCTATATTGTCCTAGAGCCTTAATGTTGACGGCGGCATTATGCTGGAAATGGCCGACGAGCATGGCTTCCGCTTCGACACGGTTCAGATGCCGATTAATATCATGGACGCTCACTTTCGGAGCTTCACGCAGACTGTTGTACCGCTATTAGTGCAAAAGCAAATCGGCATTCTCGGTATGAAGACCTTCGGCGACCATTTTATTTTGGACAAAGTGCTGGCCGAAAAGATCTCGACGCCGATTGAGATGCTTTACTATTCCATGACCATGCCGGTTTCGGTCGTCATTACCGGCATTGACCGGATGGAGATATTGGAGCAGGCTTTGACTGTCGCCCGCACGTTCCAGCCGCTGCCCGCCAGCCGTATCAAGTCTTTATTCAGCAGCACCTAGGCCGCCGCTGCGAACGGCTCGACGGAGCTGTTCAAGACGACACCGCATTTCGACAGCACTGCAATGCACCCGGAACGGCTTGGGTAGACAATTCCCCGCAAAAGGACCTAACCTAACTCGCGCAGGTCGCCGATAATCCGGTCAGGACGCCATTCAGGCGGGGCGGCTTGCGCTTTTTCTTCGCTTGTTACGCCGGTCAGTACCAGCACAGTCCCCGCCCCGGCCCGCCGACCGACGGCAATGTCGGTATCGAGGCGGTCGCCGACCATGACACTGTCTGCTGCCGTGACGCCCGCCGCGTCTAAAATCGCTTCATAAGCGTGGGTCTCGGGCTTGCCGATTGTCACCGGCTCGCGGCCTGTGGCCGTCGCAAGCGACGCGACGAGCGACCCGCCCCCGGGGATTTCGCCGGTTTCCATTGGAAACGTGGCATCCCGATTGGTTGCAATAAACTGGGCATGGCCGCGCGTGATTGCGGCGTGAGCAAAGCGCAGCTTATCGTAGGTAAACTGCCTGTCAATGCCGACCACCACATAGTCAATGTCGTGAACATCGGCACTGTCCGGCTCGGTCACCGGTACCAGCCCGCCTGACGCGGACAGCTCGGCGGCAAGGCCCGGCTCGCCGATGACGAATACGGAACGACCTGCGGCCCCACGCTGTTTTAGGTATAGAGCGGTCGCGTAGGCCGACGTAAAAATCGCGCTTTCCGGCACATCCTGGCCGTTGACATCCGCCAGCTTTTTTCGATACTCGGCCCGCGTTTTGCCTGAGTTGTTGGTCAGAAAATAGATTTGCTTGCCGGCATCTTGGAGCCGCCTGACCGCGTCGGCGGCATAGGGAATGGCTGTGTCGCCGAGATAAAGAACGCCATCGAGATCAAAGATATAGACGGAACGGGGTGGCACAAACAAAGAATTCACGCGCCAGTGTACCATATCGCCTCCATGCTTGTCAAACGCCATTCGGCTTTGTGAAGATTAGTGGGCGGAACTGCCGGGTAAGATAAACAAGTAGGATAAATAAGTAGGATAAAAGCGTAACTACTACCGCCACGGAAATTTCCGTGGAAACAAATGTGCGTCTTTTGGCGTCACAAACAGCAGATACAAAGCACTAA
>JAYVVR010000352.1:0-3518 GCA_043786835.1 Armatimonadota bacterium
ACTTTCGCGGCCTTGAGCCGCTTCTGACCTTCCATCGTCACTTCCGGCATGATCAAATGCCGCGAGTAGCGCAAAACTTCGTCGTTTGACAGCGTTTCAGCGTTCGGGTCGGCGGCGAGGTGAAACGACGGCGCTCCCCCTGTCCCGACCGCGTCCAGTCCCCCCGCAATGCTCGGCACGATGGTCAGCGTATCGCCGTCTTTGACTGGCGTTTGGCCCCCCTGCAAGTGCCGGCTGTCTTCGTCGTTGACGTACACGTTCACAAACGCGCGTATGCTGCCGTCGTCATTAAACAAATGCTTTTTGATGTCCGGGTAGTTCTCCGTCAGGTGCTGAAGCGCATGGTCCACAGTCGCGCCGCCGACTTCGACTTCGTCTTTGTTCATCGTGTACCGCTGCATTGGGGTCGGCACGAGTATTTTTACAGGCATTGTCAAATCTCCTCAGTCATTCGAATTTCGTCTTCAGTAAACGCTTCGCCGTCGCCGCCGAGCCGCCAGTTCCGCATCTCTTGGGGCTGCCCGGCTTGAACCGACACGATGACGTAACAATACCCTGTCCAGGCATGTTCCCGGTCAAACTCCGACGGCCTTGCCGGCGCGTCCGGGTGGCTATGATAGAATCCGACCACGCCAAACCCGTCCGCCCGCGCCGCCCGGTCGGTTTTCACGAAGTCACCTGGATCAATCTCAAACCGATTGCGCGGCGAGTCGTCACGCAAGTTCGCCGCCGGGACTGTACGAATTACCGTCACGGCGTCGCCGTTGGCCCGGCCCACGAGAAACCCGCAGCATTCGTTGGGATAATCGGCGGCCGCGTGTGCGCGGATTTCCTGGTTATGTTGTGCTGTCAGTTGAAGTGGCATGATTCAGACCTCGTACCACTGAACCCGCTGAGAGCCAAGCTCGAACTTGCCGCACACGAGGAATGAATTTTCTTTCTGTAGACTCATTTGCTGTTCAATCTGAATGCGAAGCTCCTGGTCATACGCACGGTCTCCAAGCAGGATGCGTTCGTCATTCGCCTCTTCCGGCAGGATTCCGGCGCGATACGCCTCGTTCCATTTATTCCAAAGCTGATGACTTGCAATGGCCCATTCCAACGCCTGTGCGGAAACCGGCGTCAGCTCAAAACGGTCTTCATCGTAATCATAGTCAGCAGAGCTATTTATGTCGAGGTGAAGCGAGCGATAAGAATGCGGCTGCTGCTTGTAGTCAGCAAATCCGCTTCGCGGCCCATCGTACCAATCGTCGACGACGTAAACTGTCTCGTAAGCTGCGCCTATAATCATCACGCGGCAGCCAGTTCCCGCTCTGCCGCTGGTTGCGCTTTTTCTTGTGCTTTCGGCACACGCTCTTGCACAGAGGCAGACAGTATTACGTCGCGGCCCAAGCAGTTTAAGTAGCCGATGAGTTGGTCTATGGAATAGTCGAAAGGAGTGTCGTCGAGGAGCGCAGCAAGCTGTTCTTTGCTGATGCCGAGCTTTGATGCGGCCCGCAAGCGCGTCAGACGCTTGGCCTTGATTGCAAGTTGGATTTCAATCGCAAGGGCGGTTTTCAGGTAAAGCTCTTCGGCGTTCGGCAAGCCTAAATCGGCAAAGACATTGCCGCTGCCGACATAGAATTCGACTTCTTCTTTCATTGTATAATGCTCCCCTATTCAGCCGAGTTCAGTTCACGGTCAACTATTTCTGCCGCTCTAATTCGTGTTCGCACCAGCTCAATATCCTGTTTTGCCGTCTCGCTGCCGTGGCGCGATTTCTTTTGGAACGCGTGAAGCACATACAGGCGTTCCGCAAAGCGCACCGTATAAACCGTGCGGTAAGTGCTGCTGTCGTGATCTTCGCGAACTTCGAGAACGCTTGCACTGCCGAACCCGGATAACGTCTTGACTTTGCTCGGGCGCAAACCGCGCTGGATTTTCTGAAGCGTGTCCCCGATGTCTTTCTGAACTTCGGCAGGAAAGTCGCGCAAATCTCTCAGCGAAGTGCCAATCCAAACAACAGGCTTGATTTGCGGCTTGTTCATTTTATTGTGCCTTCCCCAGTTATTGTGCCTTTCCTAGCGTGACGGCTCAAAAGAAGTCTCGCAGAAAGCAAATACGCGGTGGCAGTAGTCGCGCGAGCAGCGTATACTGGCTCTCGTCGGTGACGCGGACGCGGCCGGCGGCGCGAAGATGCTCCAAAGACGGCTGGCCCCAATAGGCCTGGGATAGGCTCTGGATGTCTACGCTGACGCCCGGCGCATCTTGGGTGAACGTTGCGGTGACTTGGCCTGCGTCGAGCGTAACGGCGAACGCTTGATTGTTCCACTCACACTGAGCGTCGGCGATTTGTAGGACGAGCCTCCCTGATAAACCCGCTTCGGGACGCAGGGCAGTCAGCGCGGCAGCGACATCCACGACGCGGCCCATGAAGAGCGGCCTGATTTTGGTTTCCAAATCCCAGTGCATCACATGGAGCGGCAGCGGGTCGTCCATCGGGGCGCTGAAAGTGATTTTCTCGACCTGCACGGCGTAGTAATGCAGCACGGACAGCAGGCCCCGATACGCAGCGGGCGTGTTTGCGAAAAAGTCGCCGACTTCCCCGGCCCCATCGCCGCTTGGGTAACGGAACGTCAAATAGCCCTCGGCGGCTCCTGTAGACGAGTCTGTGTAGACCTGCACATAAGTCGTGCGCCCGTCCCGGTGATCGAGCGCCCGCTTCCACCAGTCAGGCGCGGCATCGCCGGGAGCGGCTTCCCGGCGCAGGCCCATTCCAAAATAGCGGCGGGCAAATGTCTCGTAGATAGGCCGAACGATCTCCAGCGCGTCCATGCCCTCGTACATCGTCAAAAGACGGCCTTCCGGGCTGGCCTTCAGCTCGGAAGTCGGGACCGAATACTGCCGCTGCTCCCCTACCCAGTCCCAGCCATGCCGCCGGTAGAAGGCAAACGAAAATGGGTAAAGGCCACTGAGAAACTGCCCGGCATCCCGCATCGTTCGCAGCGACTCGCCCAGCAGGCGACCGACATGGCCGCGCCCGCGCTGGTCCGCCGTGCACGCGACCCCGCCGATCCCGCCCATCGGGACATCGGCCTCCCCCCACGCCAGTGTCAGCGTCCCAATAATCGTGCAGGCAACAAGGCGCGGCCCATCAAAGACCCCGAGCCGGGTCTTCGGCAGCGTCGGCGCAGCATTTTCCGGGGTGTCCGGCGCAGGCCGGCTGCCCTGCCCGAACGCCTCCGCCATGAGTTTGTTTATCGCAGGCACATCGTCTGCGGTGAGAGTGCGAAGTTCCACAGTATGTCCTTTGATGCCGTCATGACGGTTATCGGACCATGTGTTGAAACACACGGCTACACAGCGCAGACGCTACGAAGTACCGCTTCGCGGCACTGGAAATATCCGAAATTATCCCAACCCCGCGAAGCGGTGTTTAATGGCGTCTGCGCCGCTTAGCCGTGCGTTTCAACGCATGGTCTGGTGGTCTTGGCTTCTTGAGCTTTTCCCACAAAACAATGGCACCGTAAAATAACAGA
>JAYVVR010000353.1:0-3516 GCA_043786835.1 Armatimonadota bacterium
TATGACCCGGGCGGCTTCGGGGGTCAGTTCGGCTACTATCACGACTACACGGGGCGGGCTACATGGTGGTAAAGAGGGCGCAAGGGCAGAAACCCTTGCGCTCTTTTGTTCTTCGGAGGCAGGCTTAGAACGCGAACGGCAGGTGGAGGCCGAAGAAGCCGCCGAGGAGGGCGGCGAGGCCGGTCAAACCGGCGGCAAGCGAAAAGATCCAGACGCGGCGGCTGCGGGTGAGGGCGGCAATCGCGGACAGCGCAATCGCAATCTGGCACAGCGAGACCGAGAACGCAAAGATATGATGCTCGTCCATATCTTTCGCCGACGATTTATCTTTCGCGTCGGCCCTCTTTTCCAGGTCTTCGGCTTTTGCCTGGATGTCTTCCTGCTGCCGGGCAAGTTTTGCTCCCTGCACTTGGTTGACCTTAAGCTGGGCAGAGCCGGGCGGGAGCAGCGCGGCGGTGGTTTCGTAGACGACGACTTTGATGCTTTTCGCCTGGTAGTAGTTCCACTGGTCGGTGGCCTGGGTCCGCAAACTGACCTCGTCGTTTTTGACGAGCAGCGCTTCGTTGACCAAAAGCCCTGCCCGCAGCGAACCAATGGCCGCAACCACGGCGAGAACAGCGGTCACGACGGAGACAAACTTCAGCCAGCCCGCGTGTTCCTTCTTGTTTTCTTCCGTCTCTTTTTTGTGGTCTTCGGTCTCTATTTGGGCTTCTTCGTGCGCTTCGGCGATGTGCTCGTGCAGGTGTTCGAGCGGCACTTCAATTTCGTCAGGCATGGAAGCTCCTAGCTTAAAGTGTTGATGGCGCGGGCGGCGAGAACGGCGATCACTGTCAGCGAGATCGTGGCCTGATTCATCATCAAAAACTTGGCCCAGCGGGACAGTACAGCAGTATCGGCAGGCGACAGGGCCGTGCTGGTGTTGAACGCGAGAAACAGGTAGTCCATAAAGCCCGGTGTCCAGCCAAGCTGACCGGACTGGGCCAGCTTGTCGTCGGTCATGGTCATCTGCGGGAACAAAAACGAGCCGTGGCAGTGGCCGGGGGTCGTATCCCGTTTGTTCGGCCCGCCGGCGTCAAGGTGCCAGTACCAGAGGGCAAAGACCAGCACATTCGTGAACCAGAGCGCCCCGGCGGACAGCAGCAGGCGGACAGGCGGCAGGGTGTGCATGCCGACATGCGGCTCCAGCAGGCTGCCGACCAGCTTAATCAAAGACGCAACCAGGAAGAACGTCTCGACCCCCGCAACAGTCAGGCCCAGCGCCCGGTTTGTGGTATGGTGACCCCGCCGGTGCGAGATCAAGGTCGGCACCAGCAGCGCAAAAACAAGCACCGCCGGCAGCCAGCGCGGCCCAAACGAAAGATACTGCGGCAGAACACCGAACAGGCCCGCCGCGCCCACCAGGGCAATGACCGCCGGCCAGCGCGGCTCGGTGTCGTCTTGGCTCGGTTCGGTGTTCAGGTGATTACTTTGATGAAGGTATGTTTGTGACATAAATATGCTTCTGGAATGCGTCCTGGCTGATAAACTGGGTGAACTGTGCCGGAACACTGTCGTCACCCGGCAGCAGGCCCACCGCTACGGGATCAGCAAGGAGCATCGGTCCTTCCATGACAGCCTCCCCGTTCGGCTTTTCGAGAGTGAGAACCGAAGGCATGACGTTTTGCTCTTGTTTCGAGTATACGCCTTCCTTCCCCACCCTGTCAAGCGGCGTGCTGTGAAATTGCCTTTACTCCCGCGGCTCCATTCCGCCTGCCGACCCGAGCAGGATACCTAAGCCTTCGGTGTGCGCGGCGCTCGGGTCAGGGGCGGCGAAGAAAGCCAGCGCTAAGGAAATCACGCAGTCGTCATGGCCGCCGGATTGGGCAGCCATCTTCAAACGACCCGGTCCGCCCGGTGCATACTCGAAGCACCGCAGCTCGTTTAATAGCGCCTTGTGCGGCGGGAACTGCATGGCACGGGCCGCGAAGCCGATACACAGGCGGTCAATGAGCTGCTGCTTGCTTTCGGCGCTGAACGTGAACCGCTCAACAGTCGGGCGGTATCCTGTGCGCGGAATGAGTTTGCGGATCTGGGCGGTCAGCATCTCGGCAATCGGGTCGCCGATGGAATTGCCGTCGGCCAGCACCCGCCGGGGCAGGAACTTTGCGATAATCGCCGCGGTGTCCGCCGCTTGCGTCTCCCAGCCCGTGCCGCGCCACCGGCTGAGGTGAACGAGCTTTGCGGGAGATGTTTCGACATCCAGCACCGAGACGACCGTGTAGTCCCACTTGCGCCCCCAGTCAATGCCGGCAACATAGAAGCGGCCCGGCACCGGGTCAGACAATACTTCGGTGCGCTCGATCCGCACCCCGTCAATCACCGTAATCGCCGCCGAAATCTCGTCTTCCCGAAACACCATGCCGAAGTCGTCCAGGAACTGCGCCTCGAACTCCTGCGCGTACAGCGCATCCCCCATGTCATCCCGCTGCGACGACAGCCATGCCGAATCTAGGTGGGCTTTGTTGTCGGAGGTCGGACACTGAAACGCCTGAGTGGAAACGCCGACTTGGGCTTTACTCGGCACGGAGCCGCGAGCAAACAGCGCATAAAATGCCGACCGGCGACCATTCGGCGACGACGCCAGGACAAACTCGCCGCCTTTGTCCGCCAGCATCGGCGGCAGGACTTCTTTAAGCACCCGGTCCGGCACATGGGCCGCTTCATCTACAATAATTCGGTGCGCCCAAAGACCCCGCAGGTTGCGCCCGTCACGCCCCGCCGTCCGGCATAAAATCTGCGACACGTCCCCGCGGCTTGGTCCAATCGGGGGAATTGTAAGCATCAGGTGCGGACGCGTCCGAACAACCAGCTTTCGGTCATCTAAACGCACGTCCCCCGAGGCAAACGCGTTTTCCAGCTTGTCCAGCACGGCTTCGCCAAGGAGTCGGGCTTGGGATTCGGTCGGGGCGACCAGAAGCTGAAAAGAGCCGCGCTCGGTTAAAGCCAGCGAGGCGATGTCTACGCTCAAACTCTCGGTTTTGCCCCAGCGCCGCCCGCAGGCGGCGATCCGCACCGATGCCGTGCTGCAAAAAAGCCGCTTTTGGGCCTCATGCGGCTGCCAGTGCCACCAAAATTTCGCCAGTTCCAGCCGCTCGGTCGCGCTTGCTTTGCGCTGTGATTTAGTCCGCCACATTTTGCCGCCAGCTTTCCGTCCTCCCGACTAACAGAGTACCCGAAAAGCAAACGTTTGTTCTGTTTTGCACGCTAATTTTGTGATATTGTAATTCTTTTCACGTTACGCGGCTGTGCGGTGACGGAAAGCCTTTGTGTCAATTCAATGGTCAAGCCGCTGTATATCCAAAGATGCTGCTCCAAAAAATGCGGAGGCCCAAGAAACGAGGAAGTTTACTTCCTCACATTTTGTCCCTGCGAAAACGGTGATGGTATGGGGCAAAGTTTGCTGGGAAGGGAACTTTCGGCGGCTCGACGGGACGCTCGGTGCCACGCGTCATCACCACGAGTGCTGGGACGGCGGCG
>JAYVVR010000354.1:0-3515 GCA_043786835.1 Armatimonadota bacterium
CCGCGTGTTGCCACGGCCCGCCAGGACGCATCATAGCCGCGCCCGGCCCACATCAGGCCGAACAGAGCGTAAACGACCCCTGACATGCCGATGCCGGTCTGCCCGGAAATCAAAAGCTCCGTCGCCGACCCAACCGCCGCCGCTGCAACGATAAATGCCAGATACACCGCGGGCGGCAAAGTGCGCTCTAAAATGCGCCCGAGCTGCGCCAGCCAGAGCATGTCGAACAGGAGGTGCAGAATGCTGCCGTGGATAAACACGGTCGTAACCAAACCCCAGACATGGCCCGCCCAGATTTCGTCGGCGCTGGCGTACCCGAATGTGCCAAGCCGGGCAATCAGCGGCCCTGCCTGCGAGCCAAGCATGGCCGCGCCGGAGATCACCACCGACAAACCCACCAGCAGGTAGGTCAAAATCGGCACTTGTGCCAGCGGGTCGGCCTGCCGCTGCCGGGATTGCGAGAAGTCCCAATTATCCGGCATGAGTATCTTTACCAACCTTGCGCATGAGAAGCGAGGAAGTAAACTTCACTCGCTGGTGATGGTCGTCCTTCGGACGAAAGAGTGCTGAACGTCAAGTTTCTTGTCGTCCGAAGGATGTTATCGTCAGCGAGTGAAGGTTACTTCCTCGCGCTCCGGTCCCTCTAACCCAGCCTCTCCGGGATAATATCCAGGCGCACGACATCATCTAATGTTTCGCGGCGCGCGACCAAGTCCGCGTGGCCGTTCTGGACGAAGACGCAGGCGGGTTTCGTGAACCTATTATAATTTGAGGCCATTGCGTAGTTGTACGCGCCCGTAGATTGCACGGCCAGAATGTCGCCCGTTTCTAACGGCTGCGTTTGGGCCGCCTGGATCAGAATATCCGTCTCGCAGTGCTTGCCGGCGACTGCGACCGTCTGCGTTTTCGGCTCCCCGGCCTTGTTCGCGACTAGAACTTCGTAGACCGCATCATAAAGCTGCGGGCGTGGGTTGTCCGACATGCCGCCGTCAATCGCAGCATAAGTGCGGCTGCCGGGCGCTTCCGGGATGGCAACTTTTTTGATGACACCGATTGTGTAGAGTGTCGTGCCTGCTTCGCCAACCAGTGTCCGGCCCGGCTCCTGCCACAGCTCGGGTTCTGGGACCTCATATTTCGCCAGAGCCGTTTTGAGTGCCGACACAATCGTTTCAGCAAATTCTTCGTAAGTCGGCGGCTTCTGACTCTCGACATAGCGGATGCCGAGGCCGCCCCCGATGTCCAGGACTTTTGCCGTCCAGCCGGTTGCGTCGGTGACTTTTTTGAGAAACGCCACCATAATATCAATTGCCTGCTCATGCGTCTGGGTGTCCAATAGCTGGGACCCAATATGGCAGTGCAGGCCGACAACTTCTAAAGCCGGGGCCGCGCCAAGCGCTTCCGTGACAGCCTCGAGTGCCCCGCCGCCCGCCGCCGACAGCCCGAACTTCGTATCTTCCTGCCCCGTGCGAATGCGCCGGTGAGTATGCGGGTCAATACCGGGCGTCACCCGAATCAGTATTTTTTGGGTCTGCCCACGCTCTTTAGCAAACGCCGCCAGCCGACGCAACTCAAAGAGATTGTCCACAACAACATGGCCGACTTTGTGTTCCAGTGCCATCAAAAGCTCGGCATCGGATTTATTGCTGCCGTGCAGCAGGACACGCCCCATCGGGAAACCTGCTTTAACTGCCGTGTAAAGCTCACCTGCCGAAGCGACATCAAGGCTTAACCCCTCAGATTCGATCACCTTACAGATCGCCATGTTGAGATAAGCTTTTGACGCATACGAAATGTCATTCTTCGGATAGCGGGCTTCAAAAGCCGCCTTATACCGGCGGCAGTTGTCCCGAATTACCCCTTCGTCCATCACATACAGCGGTGTTCCGAACTCCCGCGCTAAGTCTAACGTATCGCACCCGCCAATTTCCAAATGCCCGTGCGCATTGACGCGCTGGCTGCCAAGCAGCATAATCTCGTTCTCCCAGTCTAAGATGACACAAAAAGGCCCGCACCGCCAAAAAAGCGAACGGGTATTAGTAATTTTAGCAGGAAACCGAAGTGGAAGTCAAGAAACGGCTGGCCAGTTTTCTCTGCGTTCGTCTCTTGACGCCATGCCGTGCCCTCTGTTATAATGCAGGCATGGCACGAACGGCATCACTCGAAAACAAATCAGCGGACCGGATTGGGCGGGGACGGGCGAAAAAGCGTGAGCTGCCGCTTGGCGCGGCAATCGCTTACGGGCTAGCGGCGGCCCTCGCGGCAGGCATCGTCATTGCGCTGACCCTGGTGCTAGTTCCCGGCACCGCCGCGCATCAGTTTTTCTCGCTGGTGAGCGGCATCCACAGCGCGACTTTACCGCTCGACCCACTGTACCAGGAGTGGTCGGAAAAGATCAGCGAAGAAGAAACCTTATTTGCAACCCCAGCTTCGATGCTTTGCGGCGGTCTGACTTTGGGCTGGCTTGCGCCGAGCTACGCATCGCGCCGCAGTGTGCTGCTGTCCGGTGGACTGATGGGTTTCGGCGTTATTGCAACTTCCATTGCCTTTGTCTGGATAGCTGGCGTTGCGAACCAGAACGCGCTGAACCATCAGCAGGGTGGTCAGCAGGTCATCATCACGGCCCCGCCGGAGCTGATTGTCAAGCAGGCCGTCGCTGCCGTCCTCTGGACAGCGATCTGCGTTCTTGGAACCTGGCTCGGCCAGCGCCTACGGGCGCGGCAGCAGGCACCCCACTAGGCGCACGGCATCTGCTTCAATAACGACGCCGCCCGGGGTGTGATGCAGTGTCCCCACAATCGCTACTTTGTCCCCCATAATCACCGGCGGTACGAGATGCGGCGCATCAATCTCGATCGGCGTCTGCCCGAGCGCATCGGCGGCAAAGAAATGGTCGCCCAAGTGGTCTGAGCCGCTGGAAACGACCACCGCTTTCAGCACGACGGCTTCATTTTCCGCCTGAATGCCAAGACCGGGAATTTGTTTGACAACAAGCGTCGTGCCGGGCCTTATCTCTGTCAGAACTGCGGTTTGGCCTGCCTTGATATGTGCCGAGTCCCAGGAAATCTGCAAAGAGCCGCCCCGGTCAGTCGTCGTCAGATCATAATCCCCCGGCGGCAGAGCGGCAAACGCAAAGAACCCATTGCCATCGGCGCGAACGGCTCGTTTTTGATGCGTGGCTTCATTTGTCGCTGTGACTTCAGTGCCGTCGTCCGGCGTCAAAGTGTCCCCAGACAGCAGTGTTCCCATGAGCGCCCCGGTTTTCGGGTGCAGCTTCCAGGGCATCGGCGGCACGGGAACGGTATGCGTCCAGATCTGCGGAATGGCGGCAAAGAGGGCCGTATTGCCTTCCTGCTCGACCCCGTTCAGCCCCGACGGCGTATCGTAGCAGTAGACCACCGCGCCGGCGGCTTTATTTCCCGTCGCAGTCGCCGAGCGGCTATCTTGGAGCAGCGCCAGCGTTGTCGGCACTGGGTTCAGGTACGCGCCGACCCCCATCGCGCACTGCCGGCCATACG
>JAYVVR010000355.1:0-3510 GCA_043786835.1 Armatimonadota bacterium
TCCATCGGCACATCGGTTGCCCCGATTGCCGACGAGCGCGAGTATATCTGGGACCAGCCGCACTTCCTTGGAACCCGTCGCATTGGCCCTGATTTAAGCCGCGAAGGCGGCAAGTACAGTGACGACTGGCATTACTCGCACTTCTACTATCCGCGTCAGATGGTGCCGGGTTCGATTATGCCGGCGTTTACCTGGCTCTTCGAAGACACTGACAAAGTGAACCCGAAGCCGAAGCAAGACGCCCGTGATCTCGTCGCTTATGTCCAGGTCCTCGGCTACGGGCGACAGGTTCCTGACGGCCATGGGGGCTGGCGGCCCTGGCTCAAGCCTGAAGACCAGCAGTATACCCAGCGTACCGGCGAAGGCCAGGTTCTGCGAATTGACCCGCGCGTCAACGGCGGCAAAGGCGGCCAGGTCCGGGGCGGCGACCAGCCCTCCCCGACAAACCGTGTCCTGCCGGGCGGAACCCTGTAGGGGGCGTTTCTGGTATAATAGTGTAAGGGCGGGCGCAGTCGCGCCCGCCTTTTTTGTTTGGCAAGTTTTCAGACCATGCGTTGAAACGCACGGCTACACGGCGCGGACGCCACAAAACACCCGCTTCGCGGGGTTAAGAAAAGACCAAGATAAATCCGAGTCTCGCGAAGCGGTACTTCGCAGCGTCTTCGCTGTGTAGCCGTGCGTTTCAACGCATGGTCCAAATAATGTACCCACCAAACTTATCATGCTCGACCTAACCGACCGCATTATCCAAACACCAACGCCGACACGCGCTGCAAACGGAAACGTTAAGTGGCACGCGCCGCGCCGCCTGCTCCAAGTCCTGTGTGGTCTTCTGCTTGTAATACTGCCGTTTACGGACGGCCTGCGGCTTGACTTGCGCCGAGACGAGTTCTATTTTGGCTGGCACAAAATGGCTGGGCATGACCTGTTTCTGCTGCTCTGGATCGCCCTGCTCGGCACAGCCTTGCTGTCTGCCGTTTCATTCTTGTACGGGCGCTTATGGTGTGGCTGGGTCTGCCCGCAAACACTCGCATCCGATTTCGCCGACTCGCTTAGAGCACGGCTCGACCGGGCATTCCAGACTCGGCCCGGCAAGCCGCGCTTTCTGCTCTCACGCACCGTCTGGACCCTAAGCATTCTCGCTGTTTCGCTCGGCACGGGTATCACGCTCGCGGCTTACTGGCTGGCTCCGGCGACCGTGTTCCGCGCAACTGCCGCCCCGTGGCGCGATGTTTCCGCCGGCTTGACGGTCTACTTGACTGCGCTGACTGTCGCCGCCGACATGCTCTGGCTTCGCCGGACATTCTGTTCCCGTGCCTGTCCCTACGGCCCGCTCCTGAGTTCACTGACCGATCAGAATACTCTGGTTGTGCGCTACCTAAACGAGCGCGATGACGACTGTATTCACTGTCACAAGTGCGAGACCGACTGCCCGATGGGAATTGACATCAAACAGGGCGTCGGCCAGCACGGCTGTATCGGCTGCGGCGAGTGCATAGACGCCTGCAACGACGTTCTCGGCAAACGCGGCAAAGCAGGGTTGATTGAGTTCCGCTATGGCACCGAACCCGAGCGCGTCACCCGGACGCTGACACTCACCCAGCGTTTAGGCTTTTGGGACAAGCGCCGCTGGGGCGTTGCTGCGACAGTTCCACTGTCTTTTGCTGTTGTTCTATTCTTGATTTACGGCGCGTTCCCACCGTCCGCCAGCCTGAATGCAAACGGCGCGATTGTCCGCAACGTGCAAACTGTCTGCAACGGCTTCTCGCTTACCTATACTAGTGGCAAGCCACGCCCGACCCGCGTGATGCTTTCGGTTTCCGGCCTGCCGGGCGCTTCTGTCGAGCCATCCAGCATACTCTCACCGGCCCACGACAGCGTCACTCTTCCGATTACAATTCTCAGTCCTGCCGGGACAACGCCGGTTGGCCGCACGGCGATTACGGTCACTCTCGGGAAAGACAGCCGGGCGGACGCGATCTTTTACGCGCCACCAACGCGCTAGTAAATGGGCAGGGGTGCTGCGCCCTCCCTCTCTTATCGAGAAAGCTACAACAATGCCACGTACCTGGAGCAACATCAAATACAAAGAGACCCGAAGCGCCGCGCAAAAGCTGAAAAATAAGCCGTCCAGCCTCACGCTGTTTATCGTCTTGATCGTCTTCTGCCTGCTTCTCTTCGGCGGCCTCATCGCCTACACGATGAACACGGTCATTCGCCACCCCGTCACCGAGATCCCCAACTTGGCCCACCCGCCGAAAGAGGATTAAAGGCACAAAACGATGAGTTTATCTGTTGGTGTCTGTACCACTGATGACAACGGCGAAATGGTATTGCATGACCCAAAGGACTACTCTGAAACGCTGGCCGGATTTGAGTCTTACCGCACTGAGGTGTACGGAAGCGAACTTGCGAAGCGGCTTGGGTTCAAAGTGCTGCCAACACTTGCGTCCACAGACATCTATGCGAAGGGTCAGGAAGTCAACAAACTCAAAACAGAAGCCGAGATTATGATGCGGGAAGCGTCAGCATTCGCAGTGTATGTTAAAGAGGACGCCGACGGCATAAAACAGAGGGCAGACAATATCCGCAAAGCCTGCATCCGTGCGCGGAAGATGCAGGGCAATGTGGTGATTTGGTAGAGTGAGAAACGCGAGGGAATTGATTCCCTCACATATTCTCGCGTTTTTTAGAAACCTGTAAGACTATGGCGGTTGCCATTCAAAACCAAGTGATTTGCGATTTGTGCGGGCTGCCGGCCCGCGCCCCGATTGCAGCGGAAATCAACGCCCAGGCGTTTACGTTCTGCTGCGCGGGGTGCCGGCAGGTCTACCAGATTCTTGCTGAAAGTGACCAAATCGGCGCAGGGCAGGATCCGACCCAGACGACGCTGTACCAGCAGTGTCTGGAAATGGGACTGATTGCCCGGCCCGGTAGTGACCTCGCGGACGAGACACGCGAAGGCGCGGAACCGACGCTTGCAGGCAAAGGCGACGGTCTGGACGTGACACGGGAAGCGGCGTTCCAAATCGGCGGGATGTGGTGCGCGTCCTGCGCGTGGCTGATTGAACACGCGCTCGGGCAGATGAAAGGAGTCGAGCGGAGCCGGGTCTACTTTGCGTCCGATCTCGTTAAGATTGCCTACAAGCCTGCTAAAGTCGCACCTGAAGCGTTTATTGCCGCTATCCAGAGATTAGGCTACTCGGCCCAGGCGTACATGGGCGAGGGTGGCCGAGAAGACAGCCCGGCGCGACGCGCAAACCGTGCGCTTTTTGTGCGGGCGGTTGTTGCGGTCGTCTTTGCGGTCAATGCCGGTATGTTCCAATTGCCGTTTTATGCAGACTTCTTTGCGAAACAGGGCATTAGCGCCGACGCGATCAAGTGGCTGCCTCGGGCCGAGTTCTTCCTGAGTCTGCCGGTATTGTGGGCGGGCTGGCCGCTGTTTGTCAAAGCCTGGGGCGCGGCCCGGCGCGGCGTTGCGATTATGGAAACGCTGATTACGGTCGGCGT
>JAYVVR010000356.1:0-3509 GCA_043786835.1 Armatimonadota bacterium
GCGCAGTAGATCAGCAGCAGCATGACAATAGAGATCTGCTTAATGTCCCAGCTCCAATACGCGCCCCACTCGGCATTCGCGAAAATCGCGCCGGTGACAGTAGTCAGGGTCCAAAGCAGCAGCGCTAGCCCTAAAGACACCGACGATTTGATGTCGTCTTCCAGACGGCGCGTCTTTAGGTAGCGAACGGCGAACCAGACTCCAACCGTCGTCGCAACAGTACCGACAATCGAGCAGGGGATGTGAAACACTGCGATTCGGGCCAGAGCTGGGCTGACAAACATCGGGATCGCCGGCAGCCACAAAAAGCCTGCCGCGATTGATAGACACATCAAAAGCAGCAAGCCAATCCGGCCTAATTGTTGGGTAGTGCTAATCATTCCAAACATACTCAAACAGCAGAAACGACGCCGTCGTCATTACCACGCTGTAAATCGCCAGTATCTCAATGTCAACGCGTGACTTCATAAGATGGCTCGGCAGGCTGTCAAACGCACCGATCGTTCCCTGCACGGCAATTAGCAACAGCGGCAGCAAAACCGGAAACGCGACCACGAAAAACAACGCACTCTTACCGGATGACGCCGACGAGATCAGCGCAGCCACAAATGTCGAGGCCCCCGACAGACCGAGCCCGCCCAAAACTAGAACACCAAACAGCAGCCCGAAGTTCACCGATTCCAGTGGCAGCACGAGAAGAAACAGCGGGACGCTGACTGTTTCGACAGCAAACACGAGAACAGAGTTGAACAGCCATTTGCCGGCATAGACTGCCGTC
This sequence comes from Armatimonadota bacterium, assembly GCA_043786835.1. Classification (GTDB taxonomy): domain Bacteria; phylum Armatimonadota; class Armatimonadia; order Armatimonadales; family Capsulimonadaceae; genus JANXMY01. Next base: position 779 of record JAYVVR010000356.1, read on the forward strand.
GGCGGCGCGTACAGTTTCAAGAGGGGCGCGGTCCCCGCTTCCTCTTCGCGGACAAACACGCGGGCCAGCCCCGACAGCGCGGCGAACAGCAGAATAATCCAAAGCAAAGCCGCTTTGACTTCCGATTTCACCGTCGCCGTGCTGAGGGCGGCAGAGACGGCGATCAACGTCGAGACCGCGAACAGCAGTACTGCGCCGACCGCGTATTTTGTCCGCAGCTCGACTTGCAGGTCTTTTCGGAAGACGGCAGTAACGCACACTAGCCAATGGTTAACGATAAGTCTCCCCAGCGCCCCGCTTCGGCAGGATCGTTTGTCGCGACTACCAGGGTCCGGCCTGACGCTACACATTCCGTCAGCAGCCTGTCGGCAATCGCACGCCCCGCGCTGTCCAAAGTCGCCGTCGGCTCGTCCCAGATCAAAAGCGGCGGGTCGCCCAAAAGCGACACGGCAAGCTTTAAGCGCTGACGCATTCCCGACGAGTACGCCGAAACCAAATCCCGGCCCCGCGCCGGCGGCAGCCCCACCTGCGTCAACAGCGCGGCGCTGTCAGTGTCGGCGAGGCCGCGCAGGCGGGCGAAGAACGCCAAGTTTTCGGTTCCCGTCAGCTCGCCGTAAAGCTGAACGTCGGGGGCGGCGTAGCCGCACAGGCCGTCAAACTCAACGCGGCCCGAGTCAGGCCGAATGAGTCCGGCGATAATCTTCAAGAGCGTGCTTTTCCCCGCGCCGTTCGCGCCGGCGACGACAAGGCACCGGCCCGGCAAGACTTCGGCGGAAACGCCCGAAAACAGCACCCTTCGGCCATACGCCATCGAGACTTCATGCAGGCGCAGTGTGCTTGGCATTGTTGGCTAAATACTCCTGCCAGCATCGGCGCACGGTTTGTTCCAAAGCGTCCGGGTAGGCAAAACCGAGATGCCCCGCAAAGCGGCGTCCGACTGCCGCAGCTTTGTTCCAGTGAGCCTCAACGGCTTGCCTGATTTCGGTCCGGTTTACCTGTGCGGAGCCGAGCGTTTCCAGGCTATGAATGGTCGGTCTTTGCGTTCCCTGATCCGACCCGGTCGCGTCTATATACCAGAGACGCAGCGAGACGGACTGCTCCAAACCCAGCCCAATCAGAGCCAGCAGGTCCGAATCGCTGTGTTTGTCGGCGGCGCACCCGGCAAAGCTGCCGACAAGCCACAAGGCAGCAGGGTCTAGATCAGCCCGCAGCCGCGCCATGATATGTTTCAGCGTCTCCTTTTGCGGTAGGTCCGATACACCGTCCAGCGTCAGCTTTTGGGTTTCCATAGTGTGTTCTTATTATACCGTATGCGAAAAGGTGAATCAACCTAATCTGTGATTTTTTTCACAAGCTGCGCCAAAGTGCTACACTCAAGCTATGCTCTTCAATCTGCCCTCTAAATTACCAGGAAACTACCGACAATGAGACCACGCGGAAGCGAACTTCTCTGGCGCAGCAGTGCAGTCCTGCTGATGATCGTCCTTGCTTTAGTCGGACTGCTGTTCGGCACAGCCTGGCAGCGCAGCCATCCAGGCCGGAATACGCGGCAGCTTTCAGTGACATTTCTGGATGTCGGCGACGGCAACTGTACCCTGGTACAGTCGCCGGAAGGACGCACCATTCTCATCAATACCGGCAGCATGGAGGCAGCGCCGGCAGTGGCGTCGCTGCTGCATGGGCGCGGCGTTCAAAGAATTGATCTTCTGGTACTGTCCTCGCCAGACCCCGGCAGTGTCGGCGGTGTTCCGGCTCTGCTTTCCGGCGGTATTCCGGTCTCGCAGGTGTGGGATAACTCGGTCGCAGACACCGGGGAGACACGCCGGAGTGCATTGGAAGCCATCCGGCGGCACCATGTCCCGTCGAGCGTTGCCGGCGCAGATGATACGATCCAAATCGGGTCCCGACTGTTCTTATCGGCGATTTGGCCGCCTGGAACCGGGGACGCCTCCCGGCGCGACCCGCTGCTGTGCCGGATCAACTACGGCAGCACGGCGTTTCTGCTGGAAGCACCGGCGACACGACAGGCCGAGCGGGACCTTATCAGTCAGGCCGGGCCGCAGCTTGCATGTGCCGGCGCGTGTACCGATTTGGTGCTGCAGGCGGCGCCCCATGCAGAGGGCTCGCCGTCCGCCGAGATGCTGCGCCGGGCGACCCCGTCAGTCGTGATTTTTTCATGCAGCCCCGACAGCGCCCCGGATGAAGCAACACTGCACAGATTGCAGGCGGCGGGCGCAGAAGTCTGGCGCACCGACACGCAGGGCACAATCACGGTCACAGCAGGCGGACGTGTTTCGCCGACAATTACGGCATCCCGACTTTAGGATTCAGCTTTTAGGATTCAGCCTTTAGGATTCAGCTTTTGGAAAGACAATAATGCAGACACTGAGCGCACCGCGTGCGACCATTCCCCGGCTCGGCGACATTCTCATCGAACACGGGATTGCAACAGAAGACCAGATTAAGCATAGCCTGGAATTGCAGGCGTCTACGGGGCAACGACTCGGCACGATTCTCATTGCTCACGGCTGGGCGACGGAAGAGCAGGTCACCGAAGCCCGCTCGGTGCAGATGGATGTCGGCTATGTGGATATCACGCAGCAGACCCCCGACCCGTTTGCGGTGGCGCTGGTTCCGCACGAAATTGCCCAGCGTTATCTCCTGCTGCCGCTTTCGATGGAAGACAGCACGGACGACAAACCGGGCCGGCTGCATCTTGCCATGGTGGACC
>JAYVVR010000357.1:0-3482 GCA_043786835.1 Armatimonadota bacterium
GCGGAAGAAGACATTACGCGGACACTGATGCAGGCTCCGTCGCCCCAGGCCGCCGCTGACCGGCTGGTTCAGATGGCCGTCAAAAGTGGCGGACGGGACAATATCACGGCGGTTGTGGCCCGCTTGCAGGCGGGAACACGCACTCTGCGAATGCAGGTCGCCGACCTAGTCCGCCCGACTCCGCCGGTGATTGAGACCGAAACCGTCGCCGAGACACACACAAATGGTATCGCCCCGCCCCGCCAGCCTACTCATTCCCGCCGCTCGTCCCGCTGGCCGCTCGTCGCCGGGCTGCTGCTGGCGACAGCACTCCTTGGCGGAGCGTCGGCGGGCTGGCTGGCGCACTTGATGGCCCGCGATGGGTATGTATTCCAGTCAGTGCCGCCGTTTGCCGTCAAACCCATGCCGCCCCTACCGCCGAAGCCGCTCGACCTCGCGCACTTAGGCTATGACCCGCCGAAGCCGTTTGGATTTGCGCCTGTGCGCGGCTCGTTCCTGCTGGTCAGCCCGGTAAACGGCACGGTGACGTTCGCGTCGCTCTCCGGTACGGTCATTGCGCTGCCCCCGAATGGCGGCAAAGTCCTTTACAAATATCGTCTGCCGTTTGTGACCCCGCAGGCTGCCGCGCCCGCCGGTTCAATTGGCGCAAACGGCGTAACTCTGCACACGGCGACCGATCTTCAGGGCAACTTGTATGTCTCGAACGCCGTCACGAAAACGCTCACGAAGTACCGAGCAAACGGTGCCCCCCTGGGCCTGATCGCGCATTCGTCGCTTAAAAACCCGCAGGCACTCGGTGTCGCATCCGATGGCACGGTCTATTTGGTAGACAGCGAGCGTTTGCTGTCGTTCCACGCGCACCCATCCTCGACCCCCCTTCCGCCAATTCCGGTCCCAGCCCCGCCGAAGCCTGCTGTTGTTCCGGCCCCTATTGCCGCTGCCCTGCCTGTCCCTCACGGTTTCCGGCATTACGGATATCGCCACTTTGGATACCGGCGGTAGGTTCAGAAAGAAACCAAACGTGCCGCTGGAAAAGCTCGGAAAGTATGAGCGCCTCGATGTGCTGGGACATGGGGCGTCGGGTATTGTCTATCTTGCCAAAGATACACTGCTGGGAAAGCAGGTCGCGCTGAAAGAAATCAGCGCCCAGGGCGAGGAAAAAGAGCGGTTTCTCGAAGAAGCCCGCGTTCTCGACCGTCTGCACCATCCAAACATCGTGCAGGTGAATTCGGTAGACGAGATCGGCGGGCGCGTTGTCATTGACATGGAATATGTCCGGGGACGCAACCTCCAGGAAGTCCTGCGCCAAACCCCCCGCCTTCCCATTGCCGACGCGGTCTCGGTTGCGTCTCAAATCTGCGACGGCCTGGCGTATGCCCATTCCCAAAGAACTGTTCACCGAGATATTAAGCCTGCGAACATTCTGCTGACGCGTGAGGGAGTCGTCAAGCTGGTAGATTTCGGGCTGGCGGAAGTGCTGGGGACCCACTCGTTTGCCGGCGGTGCGGGAACCTATGCATATATGGCCCCGGAAGATTTCCATCCCGAGGAGCAGTCGGATCGGCAGTCGGACATCTGGGCCGTCGGCGTAATTTTGTACGAGCTGCTGGCCGGACGCCGCCCGTTTCAAGTCTCAAAAGCCAAAGACCCGTTCGCCTGGAAGTCGGCGATTGAGAGCGATCCGATTGTTTCTATCCGTGTGCTGCGCCCCGAAGTGTCCCCTCAATTAGAAGCGATTGTAGTCCGTGCGCTGGCTCGCGATAAAGCCGAGCGTTATAAAAACGCGGGGGCAATGGCCTCGGATTTGCGAGAATTAGGAATGGATATCACCGGCACTGAAAGTGCCGGTCTGCTGCTGAGTGAAAGCCGCTTCGCGACCGAGGATTTGGAGACGGCAGTGTTTTCGAGACCCACCGCCGATTTTCCCGCCAGTCTGCCTGATCTGGATACGTTTCTTACCCTTGCGCCTGACCGCTGGGACGATGCCCGCGACGCGCTTGAAACCGGCCGCCTATCGGGCTGGCTGCGGGGTCTTGGCGAAGAGCCGCTGGCGGCAGTCGCGGACGAAGTCAGCGCCGATGCAGGCCGAGACAGCAGCGATAAGCTGCGCGATTTTCTGTACCGTGCCGGTGTCGAAACTGCCACCGAAGCCCGCCGGGACTATGCTGAAGCCCTGCGATTAGGGGCGATGGGTTTTCAAGCTGACGCCGATGTTCTGCGTCTCCGCGCCGCGCGTCTTGACCCGAGCCGGTCTGAATACCGGCCTATCCCTGCACTCGCGCCGGGCATCGTACCGTCAGGGGATGCTGGGCTAGTCGTGAGCCGTGAGAGCATAGACTTTGGAACCCTACGCCGGGGCAAAAGCCGGACTCATAAAATTACGCTCCAAAATGCCGGTGGCGGGGCGGTTGAGGGCCGGGTGAGCGCGGTTCCCGGATGGGTGCGGGTCGAGCCGTCGGCGTTTTCGGCGAAGCGTCGGCAGGTATTAACGCTCACGACCGAAACCGACACTGTCTTGAACCTTCCGGTGTCCTATGCCGACACGCTGACACTGGAAACCCCGGCAGGTCGGCACGGGATTGCCGTCCGGGTCCGCATATTGCCCGCGTGTCAGTCCTGGAGCCGGATTTGGTACTGGTATGTCCCGCTGCTGCTGTCGGCGGGGCTGCCGGGCGCAGCGAGTGTTTTGGCCCAGCCTCTGTATGCTCCGATGCATCAGGTATCGGTCCACGCGGTCCATCAGTCTGGCGCTGCTGCCTCCGCCCTTTTGTTTTTGTCAGCATTTGTGCTGGCTCAGGCCGCCGACATCGCCTGGCTGCCGCGCCTCCTGCCATTCGCCCTGTCCGGGCTGATTTTCTGGCGTCTCAGCCTTATGTCCGCGCTTCTCAGTGACCGGGCGCACCTTGTATTTGCTCAGACTGTGACCCCGGTGCTGGTATTATTGGTGCTGCAAGTCTGCGCACTTATTCTGGACGCGAAAGGCTGGGGCAACTGGAAGCTATGGCGCTGGATTACTCTCGCCGTTGGTATTCTCATTAGCTATTCTTTGCTGCAATCCGGGTAAAATCAAGGGTATGGACCATACTCCGACAAACTTTGAAGTCGCTGATGTCTTTGAGCAGATCGCCCTCATTCTTGATGGGCGCGGCGAGAACCCATTTAAAATCCGTGCTTACCGGAACGCCGTACGGACACTGGAAAACCTATCCGAGCCGATTGCAGACATTCACAGCCGGGGCGAGCTGAAAAAGATTGGCGGCTTTGGAGACGCCATCGCCGGCAAAACAGTGGAAATCCTGACGACGGGAACATGCGAGCTGCTTGAGCGCTTAAAGGCCGAAGAGGCCGCAAAAGATGCCGCTGAAACTGAGCCGGTTCACTCCGAAGCCGATGCGCCGGTTGAAGAGGGCCACGAAGCGCTGGAGATCGAGTCTCCGTGGTAACTCCCCTGTCGACGGCGTTTTATTTGCAGGATACGCGGG
>JAYVVR010000358.1:0-3468 GCA_043786835.1 Armatimonadota bacterium
AAGTATATTGTTGAGCTTGCAGTTGCCGACCCCGATGAGCGCGAGTACCTGCTGTCGTTCCTCGACGAAGAAGAACTGGTCGGTGTTTTGCAGAAGTTCATGGCCCAGAACAACTATTTGGCTCGCGGCCCACTTGACTTCACGATTGCCGAAGTCCCGGAAGCCGAGCGGGCCTCGCGCACGGAAAAGCTGCGTGTGAAGGTGCGGTTTGAGAAGAGTGAGAAGGTCCCCCCGGCACCCAATAATGGGGGAGCCAGAAAAGCCACGACTATCCAATCCGACTCCCCCATTATTGGGGGCGGGGGGGACGATCTGCCGACAGTTGCATCTGTGAATTACGAAGATGACGAGCCTGGCACAGTCCCGGCTGTGGCGTGGGCCGCGCTTGCCGTGACCTCTCCCGAGGGGCGCAAAAATTCGTTCAGCCTTTCCAAACCGATGATCCAGATTGGACGCTCACGCAACGCGAACAACGATTTGATTCTCGACAATGATGGCATGGCGTCGAAAGCGCACGCCCGGCTGGAGCGCGAAAGCGACGGCCATTGGACAGTTTACGATCTCGGAAGCACCAACGGCGTTCGGGTCGGCGGCGTTCGCATTGACGGCAACCGGGCACTTGCCGACGGCGACGAGATCGGCATCGGCGAGACACGCCTGCTGTTTCAGCTTGACAGTGCCCGCCCCGTGCCCGCCCCTTCTGTACCGGCCTCTCCGTCGCCCGCGCCCCCGCGCCGGGCGCGATTGGTCGGGCCGGACGGTACCCTTTTCGTGCTGGCTTCTGAAACGTTGATTGGCCGGGCCGTCACCTCCGACATTATTCTGCCTGACCCCTCAGTGGCGACAAAACACGCCCGGATTGTCGCCCCGGACGCTTCCACTTATTTCCTAGAAGATCTCGGCAGCCACGCCGAAACCCGCATCAACGACCGTGTTTTGTTCCCCGGCCAGCGCCTGACGCTGTCTCACGGCGACACTCTCATCTTCGGCACAGTCCCTCTGCGCTTTGTCGCTGGAGACGCCCTCGTTTGACCATCCTTCTGAGCCTCCTGCACTACGCCTTTCTTGCGCTTCTCGTCCTGCTTCTGCTCTACGTCTTAGTGCTGGTGCGTCGGCATTTGGATTAGCACTCGTGAAAATCTTTCGACAACAGGTGCACGAAGCTGCCTTGCAGTTCTCGGAACGCTCGTCACTGCATTCAACATACAGGCATTCCTCAATCACACTCGTCCGTTTGGCCCATAGGCATTGAATCGTTCGGGGAAGTCCCCTGGAATTCATTCCAGGGCTTTTAGAGTGCGATTGTCTGAGAAACTGTATAAGAAGCCGAGCAGCCCCCCAGCCCCCAATAATGGGGGAGCCGGATGGAGGACGCAGTGCCTCCTGCATTCCTTTCATGCTCCCCCATTATTGGGGGCTGGGGGGACTTCGGAATCGTTTTTATACAGTCTCTGAGGCAGACACAGGAAGCAGCACACAGGCCGTAGCGCGGCATGTGTCTGTGGTTTTGACCTGCAGCCCAAACGAGTATCGCATGATGAGCCTTGCCTAATGTCACCGCCCGAACATCCGTCCGTGCGGGTATACTACTATTATCATGGCAGTTTCCCCGACACTTGACGAAAAACTGAAATCACTTCCGACCTCCCCCGGCTGCTACCTGTATAAAGATGCTGCCGGTGAAATTATCTATGTCGGCAAAGCGGTCAACTTGCGGAACCGCGTCCGCTCTTACTTCCAGAAAAGTGCAAACCACACGGCGAAAACGCGCAAGCTGGTCTCGCGCATCGCTGACATGGATATTGTCGTCGTGGATAGTGAGCTGGAAGCGCTTGTCTTAGAGTGCAACCTCATCAAGCAGCACCGGCCCCACTACAATGTGCGGATGCGTGACGATAAGCATTATCCCTACCTGATGCTGACAATGAAAGAGCCGTTCCCCCGGCTTTTAATCACCCGCAAAGTCAAGACCGACGGCAATAAGTACTTTGGTCCGTTCACGAATTCCCGCGCTGTTTGGGACAGCCTGCGCCTGATTTACCGCTTGTTTCCCCTTGTCACCTGCCGCAAATCATGGGATAACACGCCGGTTCAGCGGCCCTGCCTGTACCATCAAATGGGCCGATGCCCTCATGCGCCGTGCGCGGGCCTCGGCGACAAAGACGAATACAGGCGTATGGTGGACGATGTCGCGCTGTTTCTCGACGGCAAGCAGGACAAACTAGTCAAGCAATTAAAGACCGACATGGAAACGGCCGCCGAGGACCTGCAATTCGAGAAGGCCGCCCGCCTGCGAGACCAGCTTGCCGCGATTGAAATACTGATTGAGCGGCAGAAAGTGGTTTCGACCAACCTGACCGACCAGGACATTGTGGCACTCGTCAACGACCAGGGCAAGTCAGCGGTGCAGATGTTCTTTATTCGGAACGGCAAGCTGATTGGTCAGGAGCATTTTCTCTTGGATGGCATGGAAGGCGAAGAGGGTATCGCCGACGCCACTGCCGAGTTTGTCAAGCAGTATTATCAAGAAGCGGCCTATGTGCCGTCGGAGATTGTCCTGCCCGCGCACATTGAAGAAACCGTGATTATCGAGCAGTGGCTGCGCCAGAAGAAAGGCACGAAAGTGACTCTCACAGTGCCGGAGCGGGGCGAGAAAAAGCAGCTTCTCGACATGGCTTCAACCAATGCAAAGCTGGCACTCGACCAGATGCAGGCGACGGCGTCCGCCGAGCATGACCGGACTCTTGGGGCGCTTTTGGAGCTTCAAGACGCGCTCGGCCTCGACTCGCCGCCGGAGCGCATTGAAGCGTTTGACATCTCGACCATTCAAGGCAGCTTTTCGGTCGGCGGCATGGTTGTGTTCCAAGATCGCAAGCCATTGAAGTCCGACTACCGGAGATTTAAGATCCAGAAGCCGACCAACACGGGCGAGCCGAATGACTTTGCCATGATGCGCGAAGTACTGACCCGAAGATTAAAAGAAGCCCAGTCGGGGAACGCCAAGTTCTCGACACTGCCTGACTTGATGCTGATAGACGGCGGCAAAGGCCAGCTTGGTGTCGCCGTCTCGGTCGCCGCCGAGCTAGGGATGGAGTTGAACATGATCGGGCTGGCCAAGCAGTTCGAGCTGGTCTACACCCCCGGTAAGTCCGACCCGCTGGTGCTGCCCCGTAACTCCCAGGCCCTGTTCCTGCTCCAAAGAGTCCGCGACGAAGTCCACCGCTTTTCGGTTACCTACCACCGGACCCTGCGCGGCAAAAACGCCACACTGTCGGTGCTAGACACCATTCCCGGTATCGGTGCAGTTCGCCGCCGTGAACTGCTGCGCTTCTTCGGCAGCGTCGAAAAGATCAAACATGCTTCCGTGGAGCAGATCGCCAACGCCCCCGCCATGAACCGCAAGCTGGCGACCACCATTCACAAAATGCTGCATGGCGCAGAAGCACAATAAGATTGAGAGGAACGTCT
>JAYVVR010000359.1:0-3450 GCA_043786835.1 Armatimonadota bacterium
GCGGCGGCGCGGCGGCTGAACGCCAAGAACATCGGCACGGCTTTCGATCTGCTGGGCGAAAATGTGGCAACGGAACCCGAAGCGTCGGCGTCCACGGAAGCCTATATCGGGGTGCTGACCGCTGTTGCCGAGGCTCACCTGCCGCCGCCCTATATCTCGATCAAGCTGACCGCACTCGGGTTAGACTTAGGCGACGCCCTGGCGGCTTCCAACTTGCGGCGCGTCTTAATCGCTGCATCGGATATCCCCGGTGCGTTTGTCCGGGTGGACATGGAAGGGTCGGCGTACACGCAGCGGACACTCGACATTGTCCGGGCTGCCCACACAGAATTCGAAAACGTCGGGACCGTGCTGCAATCGTATCTGCGCCGAACCGATGACGATTTAGCCCTGCTGAACGCCGAGAAGATTTCAGTGAGATTAGTCAAAGGTGCGTATGCCGAGCCCGCGGATGTTGCCTATCCCGACAAGGCTGACGTGGACGCGGCCTATATCTGGCAGATGCGCGAGCTGTTAAAGCACGGCCATCATCCAGCGATTGCGTCTCAGGATGAAAGTATCCTGCGCGAAGCCAAGCGGTATGTCCGGGAGCAGCGCATTCCAAACGACCGTTTTGAGTTCCAGATGCTTCTAGGCGTTCGGCGCGATTTGCAGGAGTCGCTGGCCGCCGAAGGTTACTTTGTCCGGGCGTATGTCCCGTTTGGCATTTCCTGGTACCCGTACTTCATGCGGCGTCTGGCCGAGCGTCCCGCGAATATCGGCTTTATCTTGAAGAACCTAGTGAACTAGAACCCCTCCCGCTCGTTCCTTGCACTTGCGGCCTCCTGCCTCAGTCTGGCACTTGCGGCCTCCTGCCTCAGTGTCGCTCCCTAAGCACTGGCTATCTGTGCAATTATCGCTCTTAGCTTTCTCTTTGCCCTTCCCTAACAGGGGAGGGAGCGAGGAACGAGCGGGAGGGGTTCCTGAACAACCATTATGAACACAACCCCTTACGCTGATAACTGGGATGGCTTGCCGCCCAGCGCCCAGAGCGCTCTCATTCCGATCCTGACCCTCTTTGAAGAAGCTGCCGATCTGCTGTTTGACCGGCGGCTCAATTTGTCGTTCGAATCGGCTGTCAAAGAACTGAACATACCGGGCGTGATCGCCCTGACGAACGGACTGCGCGACCTGCGGGATTTGCTGCTGACCCGAGTCGTGGTGAATGACGCCGGGGAGGGAAGACTGCTGTTTGACGGTACGCTGCCTCTGACGGCCTATGACCTGCCATTGTATGCCCCAGCGGTCTATCTGTCGCAGCTTGCACTGTTTATGGACGGGCAGAATGTCCGGGTCTGGAAAGAAGCGACGGCAGAGGAGATTACCGGCGTACTTCTTGTCATGGCCCGGTATGTCCGGCCTGACATTGGAACAGCACAGGTCTTGATCGCCGCCATGCACGACATGGCCTATTTATACCCGTCAGTACTGTTGCTAATTGAGGCTGCCGCCGTGCAGACCGAGTGGCCGAACACCGCGCTGATCGCTGGTCCGGCAGCGCGGCTGGCAAAAAGAAACGCCCGCCCCTGATGGGGCGGGCGCTACTGTCAATGCGTCAAGGCGTTAGCGGCCCCGTCGCGACGGCATCGAGCGGCGTCCGGCGGACTGTGCGCCGCCGTCCCAGCCGCCGCCGTAGGTGCGGCCGCTGCCCTGCGAGCGCCGCATCTGCTGGCGAGCGCCCTGGCGGTTCTCGTTCGGGTCAATCGGGTTCGGATCGAGGCGCTGGCCGACCAGTTTCTCAATCGCGCGAAGCTGCGGCGTGTCGCCGTGGGTCACGAAGGTCAGGGCTTTGCCCGAACGTCCCGCCCGGCCCGTCCGGCCAATCCGGTGGATATAGTCTTCGGCGTTCACCGGCACGTCGTAGTTGATGACATGCGTGATGTGCGGGACGTCAATGCCCCGCGCGGCGACATCGGTGGCAACCAGAACGTCAATCCGCTTGCCTCTAAACTGGGCCAGAACACGCTCGCGCTGGTTCTGCGAAATGTCGCCATGGATCGAACCCGAACGCATCCCGGCATCGGCAAGCGTCTTCTCAAGCCGGTCCACGCCATGGCGGGTCCGGGCAAAGACTAAAGCGCCGCCGCCGCCTTCGCGGGCTTCGTGCAGAAGCGTCAGCAAAAGCTCGCCTTTTTCCGCCGCGGTGACGCGGTGGACGATCTGCTCGATCTGCTCGACAACCGTAGAGCGCGGGCCGGCATTAATAATGACCGGGTTTGTGAGGTATGCCTGGGCGAGTTTTTCGACATCGCCGTCCATCGTCGCCGAGAATAGCATCGTCTGCCGTCCGTCGGATTTCATGTGCTTCGCGATTCGCTGCACCTGGGGCAAAAAGCCCATGTCGAGCATTCGGTCGGCTTCGTCCAGGACAAACGTCTGGACCTCGGACAAGTCCACATAGCCCTGCTCGAGATGGTCGAACAGCCGGCCCGGTGTAGCGACAATCAGGTCAACGCCGCGCCGAAGCTTGGCGACCTGTGCGCCCATGCCCGCACCGCCGTAGATGGCCGCGCCGCGAATGCCGGAGCCTTTGCCGTAAAGGGCAAACGCCGCTTCGACTTGGACGGCCAGTTCGCGGGTTGGAACCAGTACCAGGGCGCGAGGCTTAACGGCGTCGCTGCGGTCCAGTTTGTTAATAATCGGGATAGCAAAGACAGCGGTCTTGCCGCCGCCGGTCTGGGCGCAGGCAATGAGGTCCTCACCGCTGAGTGCGGCGGGAAGCGCCAGCATCTGAATTTCGGTAGGAGTGATGTGGCCTGCAGCTGTCAAGTTCGTTTGTATGACATCCCGCAGGTTGAGTTCAGCAAAAGTTTCCAATAAGTGTTTCCTTCTTTTTTCCTCCGCGCATTAGGGGGAGGGTTGCCGCCCGTCTGTGAATATAGTGTTACAGGCGGCGCAATCCAAATCTCCACTCACGCACGGAAGGCGAATTGGGATAAACCTAATCAGGAAAACCAAATCAGCTTCGCACTTTCTCGGCCAGGCGCAATTTTCGGAACAAGACACAGGTCAGGGGGGCGCAAACGAACGAGAACAAGCGGATACTTTGTAACTGTTAAGTATATCATACCACATTTTTATATAAAATGATGCACCCTGTGCGCAGATTCTTTCGCGCTTGACAGTATAAGCCGCTCGCGCTATACTTGGACTGTCATGAAAAGAGCTGCACGTGCGGATGTCGCCGCAAAAGCCGGCGTCTCCAAAACAACCGTCGGGCCAGCACGGAGCCGCTCTGGGCGTACATCTCCGCGTGCGGTTCCTTGGACGCCCTGTTTTGCTTCAGCGCCGATATCGCAGTTAGCGCCTGCCGGGCGCTTTGGGAATAAGGCTACCGCATCCTGGAAGACGTGCTGGTCGCTGTGTGTGACAGCAGTGAGGAAGGGGAACACGCGTTCCCGGCACTCACCA
>JAYVVR010000360.1:0-3435 GCA_043786835.1 Armatimonadota bacterium
GCATTGGGTCCGTAAAACTCTTCTAAATCGCTCATAAATCCTGCTTGTCTTTAATTATCCTAAAGTCATCATAAAATCGGTTGAGTGGAATTGGTTTGAATTATTGTACCCGAGACGGCGCAAAACTGAGATGGTTTTTTTCGGAACCCCTCCCGCTTCAAGAACCCCTCCCGCTCGTTCCTCGCTCCCTCCCCTGTTAGGGAAGGGCTAAGAAGTTAGCCCGGACAAAGAGGCCCGTTCCTGTCCGCCATTCTTGTCTGTATTGCCCTTCCCTAACAGGGGAGGGACCCTGCGAAGTGAAGAATGAACGAAGCAAGGCGGGAGGGGTTCTTAAAGCGGGAGGGGTTCACTTCAGAGGTTTCCAATGCCGCTATTCTATCACACTATACACGACCCGGCGCTTGCGGCTGCTGAGTGTTATGGTCACCCACGCCTGAACCTCCTCCGGCAGCGGCTCGTCGCGCGGGTGCTTGATGACGACCTGCCGCCGGGCCACGCGCCGGGCTTCGGCAACAGTTTCAGCCCGGAGTGGAGCGGGATTGCCGAACAAGAACAGGGGACTGACCGAAACTTCCGACCCTGAAAGCCGGTGTTCGAAGAACGGGTCAAAGTAAACGACGTCCACCAAATTGTCAGAACAGCCGGGCAAGTACTCGTTCGCATCGGCAGTGACAACTTGTACCCGGCGCAGCGCCGTCGTCAATACTTCGCTGTGCAGTGTGAAGTTTTGGACACCGACGCGCGTGACCAATGCCAGCTCCGGCACACTCTCGAGGCCGATTATTCTGCCCGTCTCGCCGACAATCAACGCGGCCAGACTTGCTTCCGACGCAAACCCGAGTGTGCAGTCGAGGAGCGTATCGCCGGACGCAAGCTGCGTCGCTTCCAGAAAATGGTCGGGAGCGCCCCGCAGGACATTCGACGCCCGTACCTGAAACAGATTCGGATGGAAAAAATATTCCGTGCCGGTTGTCCGGTCCCGCAGCCGCAAATGGTCCGCCCCGGCAATCAGCAGCCGCGAAGCATCGGCTTTGGCGTGGACATCAGGCAGAGACAGGCCAAATCGGGAAACGAACGGCGCGGACAACTCGGCGGCGTAGGCGTGGGCTTGCGCTTCGGTAGCTGGCGCGGGCTTGACGGACGTGGTAACAGCAAGGGGAATAGGCATAACACCGGTAAAATATGAAAGAGGACAAATACATAAGAGCGACGAACACAAGGTTCGCTCCTACGGGATTCAGGCGGCGGGACCGGGATGTAGGGCACAAACCTTGTGTCCGCCCTTTTTCTCTGCATCCGCCCTTTCCGAACGCGTTTATAGTTCCCGCACCGCGTCCTTGATGTCGGCAACGGCCGCCGGCGGAACGATGAGTTGGCCGAAACCCATGCCGAGGGCGTCGCCTAACACCTGCGGCCACCAATCCCCGCCAATCCGAACGGTCGCGGGCTTACCCGCATGACGCGCAAACCCTGCCGCCCGCAGCAGCCGCTCCCATGACGCGCCGCGCAGACTGCCGGTGAGAAACACGCCCGCGAAGTTGTCTAACGTCTCCGGCAGGTCGTCTTCGGGGTCGCCGCCCTCGGTCGCAAAGCCAAGCTCTAGCTGAACACGCCCAAACAGTACATCGTCGTCTTCCAGCGTCCCTTCGATTTCGTCTAGGCGCTCCTGCAAATCTTCGCGCTCGAACGGGTCGCGCAAAACGAGATGCAGCGGCAGACGGGCCGCGCCGCGTACCAACGCCGTCAGCGCAAGATTGTCATGCGGAATATCCAAGTAAAGGGGCTGGCCGCCGATAATCCGGGCTAAATCGCCGAGGGCCTGCGCCTGCTCCCCGGCAGTCTGCGGCAGCGTATCCGTGCCGAGAAAGTTATTGCCGCCGGGGACAACTAGCCCGTCTGCGCCCGATGCCATCGCTTCCTCCGCCTGTGCGAGTGACCAGGCCGCGCACAAAATCGTGACGACGCGGTTATCCGACGCTGTCCGGGCGGGCAGGTGAGCGCCTTCGAGAAAAAAGCGCCGGGATAGCGTTAAAGGGGCCTGGTAGCGGGCAACTGTCACAGCGTCGGGGGCGACATAGACCCGGCCTCGGTCGCCGTCAATAATCACGATGTCGTCTTCTTCGACCGAGCGCAGCAGCATCTCGCCGAGGCCGATGACCGATGGCATCGGTGGCTTTGGGGACAGCGCGGTATTCGACTGGGCCGCGAGGCCGACAATCTGAATACCGGGCAGGGGCGCGAGCCAAAACGCCGGGGGCAGCGTGTCGGCGACAAGAATAATCTGCTCGGGTTCTGGATTTTCGGCCCCAAACGACCGCAAACGCTCGCCGAGTCGCCGGAGCCGGTCGGGGGACAGTGACACGCTGCCGTAGTCGTCAGACAGACGTGCGGCGGCGGCAATCGCGACGCCGGGTGACTCGGCTATCCCGTAAAGCACTTCCATTACGGCGTTCCTGCGGCGGCTTGGGTAGGGGCAGGCGGCGTTTGTGCCGTGGAGACCGTTGGCGTTTGTGCCGTGGAGACCGTTGGCGGGGCGGGGTCGCCTGGCAGGGGGGTATGCGCGGGCGGCGCGGGCAGGGTTAAATCCGGCTCATCTTTGCTGTCATCACCCCTGCTGTCCGGCTTGGATTTCGTCGAAAAATGGCCTTTTGTCGGGAACGGCACGAAAATCGACTCCGCGCCTTCCTTGATGTTAATCAGCACAGGCTTGCCAAGTGTCCGCGTATCGCCCTCGATGACGCTGCCGTCGCTGTAGGTGCCGCGAATACTGCCGACAAGCTGAATGGTCTGCGCTTTGCCGTTATACAGCCCGGCATCGGCAGTCAGAACACGCGTCTGCGGCCCGTCTTCTTTGGTCTGGATCACCTGTGTGACGGTCAGCGGGCCGGGAATGCGCCCGATCTTAAACTTGTAATCGTAGGTCATCGCCGAGCAGGTCAGCGTCGCCGGGTCCTTGAACTGCTTGCCGAGCGAGCCGCTTTTCGCCGAGGCTCCCCGCTTGCCGGGTTTGACGATGAGTACAATGCTGTCCCGAAGCGTAGCCAGGTGCTTCGTGAAGTCTACCGATCCGTGCTGCCCTGTCAGGTCGTCCTGGGTGTCGAACAGGTGCACTGGCCCTTGTGCTTTTGCGCTGATGACGTCCTGGTCTTTATCCAAAAGCGCGACGGCGGCATCGGTTTTGAGGGTCGCGTCATCCTGCCCGAACTTAACACCTTGTGAAAGCTGGAGCGTATGCGGTGCAGACAGCCACTCGGCGGTTCCGGCCTCATAGGTGACAGATTTGGCAGACTTTGCCGGCGCAGTGCTCTGGGCATGGGTTGGGGTGTTGGGCCGGGCCAAGAGCAAACCGGCGGCGGCAGCGGGGAGAAGAAAGAGAAGCGGGCGTTTGGCGAGTCGCAAAGCAGTTTGCATAGCCTATTGTACCCCACCCGAAAG
>JAYVVR010000361.1:0-3417 GCA_043786835.1 Armatimonadota bacterium
GGCGGCGCACAGGGGTTTTTGGACTGCTACAACCGAATCGCAACCGACAATCTTGCCAGGCAGATCAGCACGTCTTGGGGGGAACCGGAGTCGACGGCAAAAGCAGAACAGGGAGGAACATCGGGAACGGCTTTTACCACGGCAGAAAACCAGATTTTTCAGCAAATGGCCGCGCAGGGGCAAAGCATCTTCTCGGCGTCCGGCGACTTAGGCGCGTATGACGATGCCGCGACACTCAGCGTTGACGACCCCGGCTCGCAGCCGTTTGTCACCGGCGCAGGCGGGACAACACTCACGACCAACGGCACGGGCGGCACATATGCCGGGGAAAGCGCCTGGAACGCCCTGCCAAGCCCGGCGGACCTCGCGCTGCCCAGCTACAGCACATTTGGGAGCGGCGGGGGGGGCGGCTTCAGCATGATTTGGCCCGCGCCAAGCTATCAGGCTAACTTATCGCCGGCTCCGGCGATGCGAAGCGTCCCGGACATTGCGCTGAACTCGGACCCGCAGACCGGCTACTCGATTTACTACGCCGGGGACTGGCATGTCTACGGGGGAACTTCAACGGCGGCCCCGCTCTGGGCGGGCTTTACGGCCCTGGTCAATCAGCAGCGGGCGGCGGCTGGCAAAGGGTCGATTGGGTTCCTCAACCCGTCGCTGTACCAAATCGGCGCTTCGGCGGCTTACGGCACGGACTTCCATGACATCGTCAGCGGCAGCAATTTATACTACCCGGCAGTGCCGGGATACGACAACGCGACCGGCTGGGGATCATTTGTCGGCGATGCGCTTCTCAATACTCTCGTCAACGGCCTACCGGCCACTCAAACGGCGACGCTGACCGGAACAGTCGCGACCGCCGACACAAACGCCGCCCTGCCGAATGTTACAGTGCGCGTACTGTCGCTGGGCAATGCGGCTATCGGGACAGCCACGACCAATGCCGCTGGGACTTACTCGCTGTCGGTCCCTGCCGGGCAGAGTTTGACAGTCGCCGCCGATGCCTACGCGGCGACAAACGGCGCGTATGCCGGAGCGAAAGCGCCGACGCCGGCCCTTTCTGCCGGGCAAAGCAGTACGGTCAACCTGTCGCTGCGGCCCGCGCACACGTTCGCGCCGGGCTTGCAGATGATCTCGTCGCCGTATGACTATTCGCAGGTTGGCGACTTTGCCGCGGTCTTCGGGCTGTCGAACTCGTCGGCCCGACTGGTGGCCTGGGTGCCGAACGTCAACGCGTATGTGTTCTACCCGACGTCCCCGGCGAACACGCTGCTGCCCGGCACCGGCTATTGGGTCAACTTACCGACATCGGCGTATCCGCATTTCGACGGGGCTAAGAGTCTAGGAGGACCGTTCTCGCTGCCGCTGTCTGCCGGATGGAACTTAATCGGCGATCCGTTCCCTGCCGCCGTGCCGCTGTCGTCGGTCACAGCAAACGGGGCCGCGCTGCCGGCAAGCGCCGTTTCGCCGACCCTCTACCGTTACGACACGTCTTCGGGCCAGTATGTGGCAGTCAGCGCGGCCACCGGAGCGCTTCAGCCTTATGCGGGCTACTGGATTTACGCCGCCCAGCCTGTGAGTCTGAGTGTCCCTGCGCCGTAGAACCCCTTCCGCGTGAGAACCCCTCCGTTAAGAACCCCTCCCGCTCGTACCTCGCTCCCTCCCCTGTTAGGGAAGGGCTAGAGAATAATTAGGAGCGGGCGTCAGAATAATTAAGAGTGGGCGTCAGACGCTTGCGCCTCTTACGCTTGGTCTGTACTGCCCTTCCCTAACAGGGGAGGGAGCGAGGTACGAGCGGGAGGGGTTCTCACGCGGAAGGGGTTTAGTTTCGGCTTTCCTTGACCTCCGCGTCGGAACGTGCTAAAATAGCGTAAGCCTCTTTCAGCATATTGTTCAACGGAGAAAACATATCATGACAAGAACAGCAGCCGCGGCACTTCTCGCCGCCTTTGGATCCGTTCTTTCAGCCGGCCTTAGCTCCGGCGCATCGGCACAGTCGGCGACGCCTGCTGAGAAGCCGATTACTCTCAAGCTGGGTGTCTTTCTGCCAAGCGGCAGCCGCCTCAAAAACGCCGCTAGCGATACCTGGTTCAGCGCGGGATTGGAGTATGCGCTCGTGCCGAAGCCCGACGCGGAGACCGCCGCGCAGAGCTTCCTGCCGCTGGCTTATGTAGACTATGCCGGCAGCAACCGGCATGGGGTCAATGCCCGCTACATCGGGGTCGGACCGGGATTCCGGTACAATTTGGCCGCACCGGGTTCCAGCACGCTCATTCCTTATGTTGGGGCTGGTGCGGGGGCGTACTTCCTGCACGGATCGGGCCTCGGCAGCTCGTCCAGCAAGACCCAGTTCGGGTACCGCCTGGATGCCGGGGTCGAGTTCAGCCAGGCGTATTTGTTCGAGGTCAATTACACGGATGCCAACAAGCTCGGTTCAACCCGTGTGGGCGGCTTCAATATCCAGGTCGGCGCAAAATTTTAGGCCGATTAATTTTAGAGAGTCTCTATGAGCTATGAAGAGCCAGGCCACGATGTCCGGGTAGACCCAGTCTCGCACCAGACCGTGGACCCGCGAACGTCGCCCCACCAGAGTTTTTACGCGGGGCGGCACTACCATTTCGCCGATATGACCAACAAACAAATCTTCGACGCGGACCCGCAGATCTGGGTGTCCACCCCACACGTCTCGGAAACGTCGGCGTCACTGTCGCCGATTGGCGAGCCTGAAAATTAGCCCATGCCGAAAAAGGAAGCGTTTCGTAACCCGCATAATCTCCCGACCAAAGTCTGCCCAATCTGCGGAAAGCCGTTTACCTGGCGCAAAAAATGGGAGCGCAACTGGGCAACTGTCGTCTATTGCAGCGACAAATGCCGCCAGGCGGGGAAGTAATCCCCCTCCGCCCCAATTCTGGGGAGCCATACGGAGGGGAGCAAGGTCAGATCGTCTTTAACATCGTTCCCCTCTGGCTCCCTAGAATTGGGCGCGAGGGGACTACTCCTCTACTTTAAGAAAGCTAATCTATGTCCCTCACTACTCTCCTGCACCGAACTGCCGTTTGTTCGCTGCTTTTGCTTGCGGTTTGCGGCGCGGACCCAATCCATGCCGCCCCCTCAATGCCGCTGTTAGACCCGCTGTTTACCGACAACATGGTTTTGCAGCGCGGTATGGCTGACCCTGTATGGGGCTGGGCAGCGCCGGGGCAGGCTGTCAGAGTCTCTATTGGCGGCAAAACAACGCGGGCAGTCGCGGGACCGGACGGCAAATGGACCGCGAAAGTCGGCCCGTTTGCAGCAGGTGGCCCATACACGCTTGTGGCTGGCCTTGGCAACAGAATAATCACCCTCAAAAATGTCGCGGTGGGGGATGTTTGGCTTTGCTCAGGGCAGTCCAACATGGAGTTTGGGATCGGCAATGTC
>JAYVVR010000362.1:0-3387 GCA_043786835.1 Armatimonadota bacterium
GTCACCCGAGACCGTTCTCTTTGAGCCAGCCTACGACTTGCAGCATTTGACCGCGCCGCCCTCCCCAAAAAGCGTCCGTCAGTTTTCCTTTGTGCAAACTGCCCTGCGCTTCAACAAACTCAACCAAATGATTAAGCGCAATGTCAGATTGCAAATTCTGCCAGGTGTTGAGATAGTTTAATAGGTCTTCCTCAGCCTGACCTATAGCGCATAGGTACTCGCTCACGGTGACGGCTTCTGTCGGCACGGATAATACGAACAGCCAAAGCGTCATCAAGTAGCGCCGGACTGCTGCACGTTCTTGGCTATCCCAGGTGTTCCAATCCGCATAGTCTAGCTTGCCGAACAGGACTGCCAGGTCAATTCCGTAAGCAATTCCGTCTTTCTCGGTAACCAGTTCAAGCAAACGCGGCAGAAAATGCTTGTAGTCGCTGACTGTCCCCCATGTTGTCAGAGACTTGAAAGCATAGCGGCTGAGGTCCTCCGCAGAGAGTTCACGCAAAGGTTTCCGATGGAGGCTGCTTTCATCTTCGTCAGAAACGCAGCAGGGGCAGCCTTGTATATTTTTTGCGAGAGGATAGCCGGCAAATGTTACGTAAAGTCTTTCAACAGCATCATTAAGGGCTTGTTCTTCGGATGTCATGTTAGCCTCTAAATCAGTGACCGGGCTTTGAGGTCCAAATAATGGTTGATCAAGTCAGCGCTTAATGCTTCGGGGGGACTGTCTATGGTCCAAACGCCGCGGCGCTTTAAGACCGAGATGGCGGCGCGGCGCTCCTGCAAAACCTGCACGGCGACGGCTTTTTGGTAGACCCCAGCGCTGTCTTCGGGTATAGAGTTCGCGGCGGCTAAAATGTTTGGGTCGGAGACGGTGACGCAGACGACGCGGTGGCTGTCGGCAAGCATGGGAACGGCATCAAGCATCTGAACAGACGAGTCCGGATCTACCAAATCGCTGAACAGAACAATCAGTGAACGCCGACGCCAGCGGGTCGCGAGGCTCTGGAAAGCGGCTTTGTAGTCGGTCTCGACCATACGGGCGTTCAAGTTGTAGAGCCTCTCCAAAATGCCGTAGACCTGCGCTTTACTTTTGGCAGGCGGCAGATACGCACGGACCTCGGCATCAAAAGCCATTAAACCAACTTTGTCGTCGCCCGCCGCCGCGACATACGCGAGCATCAAAGCCGTATTGACGACGTAGTCGAGCTTTGCCATCTTCTGAATGGATTGCAGCATATTCCGGCCCGTGTCCAGCAGCAGGACAATGTTCTGCGAGCGCTCCGCTTCATACTGCCGCGTAATCAGCTTGCCGCGCCGGGCAGTCGCACTCCAATCAATCTTTTTGTACTCATCTCCCGGCACATATTCCCGCAGTGATTCAAACTCCGACCCGCCCCCACGCACTTTCGCCGTGCGAATGCCAAGCTGCATGAGCCGCCCGCGCCGGGCCAGCAACTCGTATTTCGCGGTCTCCACCAAGTTCGGATAGACTTTCACGGTCTGGGCGGCTTTAATCATGCCCTGACGGCTGATTAAACCCAGCCGGCCCGGATAGCGAAAATAGAGATTGCCGAACTCGAAGTCGCCTTTTGCGGGCGGGGTCACCGAATAAGTAAACGCCAGCGGGCGCGGGTCCGGCGGCAGAGTCAGCGTCCGCTCGACAGTACTGTCTAACTCAAAGGTCGAGGGCGGAATGTCGCGCACCCACAGGCGCAAGGTCATCGGTGACTTGTTTTGGGCAGTGACAAGCACCCGGTTCGCCGTGCCGAGTGAGAGTTTTTCGTCTACCGTCCGGGTCAGCGACAGGGCTGTCTCAGGTTTTGGGGCGGCAAGAAAGTCGGCGAGTGTCGCGGCGGCCAGCAGGGCATTGTAGATCAGCACAGCGGTCAGCAGATCGGGCAGGACACCGACAAATAGCAGCGGCAGAGCGCCAAGGGCGAGGAGGACGACAAAGCGAGGAGTTAAGCGCATAGTCTATTATAACACTAAAGAGGCGGTGGGCGAACGCGAGGCACGCGCCCTACGTTCCAGCCCAATTTCTTCCGGGCCTGTAGGGGCGAACCTTGTATTCGCCCTCCTTGTCCATATTCGCCCAATCACGCTATGGCCCGCCCGGCGCGGCAGGCTCGGGCGCTTCTTCGCCGCCAACGCTGAACGAGCCTAAGATGTGATCGAAGGCGGGTTTCAGCGCGGGCCAGTCGGATTCCAAACACGAGCAGACGATGACAGCGGTTTTGCCGCCGCCCGCAAGCGACACTCGGTAGCCATGAACCGCGCCGCCGAAGCCGAGAGCGTTGCCGGCTGCCGTCCATTCGGCGAGACGCCCGTCGCCGATGGGACTTTCATAGTCGGCGAGCTGGGTTTCGTGGTAGCCCTTGTGTTCGGCAGCAATCTTTTTATGCCACTGCTTATGCAGGACGCCGGCTTTGGAACCCGTTAAAGACTGCGGATCGGCGTTGTTGTTCATCACATCGTAGGCGATCAGGGTGGCATAGGTGTCCGTCGTAATATCTACTTTCGCGCTGTTCTCTTGAAACAGGACGCCGCCGACGGTGGACGCGCTGCCGTCGGACATTTTGCCGCCCCCGGCATCGGGAGTGACTACCCAGCCTGAAGGCGCGGCGCAGGAAAACGAGCTGTCCGCAGCCGTGAACTTGGTGTAGGAAGTCGGCGCAGACGTATGTTTCGGGGTCAAAACAACGGCCAACACAACAATAATCAGCAGCAGGACGCCACCAATCCCGAGGCCGATTTTCGGGCCGTTATTGTTCGACTCAACCGGCTCAAAGCCCGGCGTGTACGCGGGCCGAGGACCACCCATCGGCTGAGGGGGCGGCGCATAACTCGGGGCTGGAGCGGAAAATCCCGGCGCGGGCGCAGAATAGTTTGGTACAGGCGCAGAATAATTTGGGGCGGGCGGTGTGGAGACCCTCGGCGGCAGTGGGTTACCGGCAAGGTCAAGGCGTGGTTCTTCATCAGACATGGGCGGTTCTCCTGCCCCCATTATACGAGATACCAAGCAGACTGTCAAGTTTGGACTTCAACAAAAAATTAATTAATTATTTTAATATAAGTATTGACTTTATTAATAAATTATTCTATAATACAAAAGGAAACAATAAATGACCCAGCCGATGCCGAATAAATGCCCGCTTTGCAGCGGGGCACTGGAAGTGACCGAAGTTCACTGCTTAAACTGTGATGTGCAGATACACGGACAGTTTACACTTGCGCCGTACCGCAACCTAGATGCCGAGCAGATCCGGTTTCTGGAAACGTTTCTGCGCTGCCGGGGCGTCATCCGCGATATGGAAGCCGCACTCGGGATTTCGTACCCGACGGTCCGTGCGCGGCTTGACGCACTTTTGACATCGCTCGGGTTTGACG
>JAYVVR010000363.1:0-3372 GCA_043786835.1 Armatimonadota bacterium
CTGCATCCGGGCGAAATGTGCCGCCGGACAGTCGCCGAGAACGCCGACATAGGCCTGGCCTTTGACGGCGACGCCGACCGGGTGATGCTGTCCGACGAAAAGGGCCGCCTGGTTGACGGAGACCGGGTCATGCTGCTGATTGGCCGTCACCTTGCTGACTCAGGCAAATTGGCTCATAATACCGTCGTCGGCACG
Organism: Armatimonadota bacterium; assembly: GCA_043786835.1. Lineage (GTDB taxonomy): Bacteria > Armatimonadota > Armatimonadia > Armatimonadales > Capsulimonadaceae > JANXMY01. The sequence goes on from JAYVVR010000363.1 coordinate 196, forward strand.
ATTATGAGCAATATGGGCCTCGAAGCCGCGCTCAAACAGTCCGATCTAAGGCTGCTGCGAACTGCCGTCGGTGACCGTTATGTATCGGAAGCCATGCGCGGCGGCGGCTTCGTGCTGGGCGGCGAGAAGTCCGGTCATTTGATTTTCGGGCATCTGACCACCACCGGCGACGGCCTCTTGACGGCCCTGCAAGTCCTGAAAGTCATGCGCGAAACCGGCAAGCCGCTGTCGGAGCTTGCTGACCAGATGACCGAGTACCCACAAGTGCTGCTTGGCGTCAAAGTCCGCGACCGCCAGACCTGGGCGTCTGACCCGGACATCCAGAGCGCGATAAGCGCCGCCGAAAAGTGCCTGTCAGGGCGGGGCCGGATTAACGTGCGGGCGTCCGGCACGGAAAAGCTGGTGCGTGTCATGGCTGAAGGCCCTGACCAGGCCGAGATAGACACGCTGGCTAAAGGTTTAATTGCGCTGATCGGGGAGAAAGTCGGAGCCTAATCTCCAACCCAAACCACTTCGACCCACGGCAGCAAGGCCGGCAGCTTCCGAACCAGCACCCGCATACCGGGAGTTTCAGTCGCGCCGTGGCCGGCATCGAGCAGGGCCAAACCCCGCGCTTCGGCGTCCCAAAACTGATCGTGCCGGACGTCGCTGGTGACGTAGGCGTCCGCGCCTGCCGCCTGCACTGCCTCGCCAAGCTCCGCCCCGGCTCCGCCGCAGACTGCGACCCGCGAAATCATCCGGTGAGGATCGCCGCCGCCGCACCGGAGGGCGCTGGTTTCCGCGCAGGAGAGCGCAGTTTCGACCAGCCGGGCGAAATCCGCCAGCGGACGCGGCGACGCGAGTGTCCCGAGGCGCGGCAGGCGCAAAAGCCCCTCTGTCCCAAGCGGCTGAACGTCTGCTAGCTCTAAGCACTCGGCCAGCGTGTCGTTGATGCCGCCCGGCGCGGCGTCCCAGTTCGTGTGCATGGCGTACAGGGCGATGCTGCTGCTGACCAGCCGTTTCACCGCCACTGAAACGGGATCGCTGCCGAGCCGTTTCAGCGGCCGATAAATCAGCGGATGATGCGCGATGATAAGCTGTACGCCCGCTGCCATGGCCCGCTCGACCGTCGCCGGAGTGGCATCCAGGCAGACCCCAACTTTGGTGACCTCAGTGCTTTCTCGGTCTACAAGTAGGCCGATTGGATCGTTTTCCAGTGCGCTCTCTTCCGGTGCAAGGTGCCGCAGAACTGCAAGAATATCGCTAATTTCCATCTAAACCTCCACGCTCCCCGTTTTGGGGTAGATATAAGTGCAAGCCGCCGATTTGCCTGCGGCACGAAAGGGTCATTCTGCTCGTACCATACCCGGAGACACCTATGAAACGCAACTTTTTACCCCGCGCATTTCGACCTATCTTCTATGCCGCTCTTCTATGCCTGCTTCCGCTCGGTGCTTACGCACAGGGGCCGGATCAGAACGCGCCGGAAGATGGCCCGGTTGCAGTCAGCAAGCAGTACGACCCCGCCTATCTAGCGCTTATTAGCGGCAATGTCTACGTAGACCCCAGTATCACCCATGGAATAGATGCAGCGGCGCTTCAGCAGGCCTCGTCCCAGAGCCAGGACAACCCGCATACGCCGGTCAAAATTGTTGTCCTGCGCTCGCTCCCGCCGGCATTTCTCGCAAATGTCCAGCAGGCAGCGGCGAGAGACCCGGCGTTTGCAGCGAAAGTGCGTGGGCGCACCCAAGAGTTTTATACGTTCCGGCTCCACAAAACGCTTAACTTAGATAAAGAGCCGCTGATTGTGGTCACACTTCTAGGATCGAACACTGGCCCGACGCTCTGGACGACGGCGCTCGACGCCGCCGCCCGCGACGAGCTGCAAAAAAAGTATACACCGCTGGTCAACCAGAACCCGCAGGACGGCACTGTGGCGCTGGCTCAGGCGACAGCGTCGGCGATTAACAATAAAGAGTATCGCAGCACGGCGTGGCTCTGGATTGTGTTTCTCCTGGTTGTCGCCGGCATTGCCGCACTTATTATCAGCGCCGGGCGCAAAAAGCGGGCGAGTCTTGCCGCCGCCCGTCCGCCGGTGGACGCACTGCGCGAGAATGTCCTTCAAGGCATCGAATATTTGGACAATTACGGGGCTGTTCTGCCGAAGAACAACCCGGACTCAGATTTAACGCGCGCGTACCGGCAGGGCGCGTCGGCGAAATACGAGCAGGCTGTTAAGATACTCGACCGGGCGACTGAGATGACGGATTTAGGCCGCGCCCAAACGCTTCTGACCCAGGCGCAGGCCGATGTTCAGTCGGCCCGCAGTGCCCAGGATCAGGCGCTCGGAAACACGGCAAACATTCCGGGCGACGACGCCCTCCGCCCGCCGCCACTGCCGGACAGCCAGCGGGCGGTAGACGCGGTCCCGGCGAGTCAGCGCGGCGTTTCATTCTTTTCAGGCCGCCCTGCGCCGCTGGGATCCCTTGTCCCTGTGACGCTGACGCTTGGCGGCCAGAGCCGGCAGGTCTTGGTGACGCCCGATGAGGCCGACGAGCTGCGTCAAGGCCGGATGCCGGAAGTCCGGGCCTTTGAGAGTGGGGGCCAGTCTGTGCCGTGGTACGCGTACAATGGCTACGATCCGTATCGCGATTACTGGCGCTACGAAAATAGCGGGTGGGGCAGTGTTAACGGCTTTCTCGCGGGCTACGTTGCCGCTGATTTGCTGGGCGGGATGCTGATGCCGAGCTACGGCATGGGGTACAGCCCATATGCGTTTGCGACCGATATGCCGTCTTACCAGCAGAGCTATTCCGATCCGGGTTTTGGGGGCGGCGGCTACGGCGGGGACTTCGGAGGAGGCAGCGGCGTCACGGATGCGTCAGGCTTTGATGCGACCGGGTACGACCCGCAAAGCATGTCGTCCGGTTTCGACACGTCGGGCTTTGACCCCAGCAGCAGCTCTGACCCCGGCGGCTTTGACAGCGGTGGGGGCGGTTTTGATAGTGGTGGTTTTGACGGCGGGGGTGGGGGCGACGGCGGTGGGGGAGGCGGTGATTGAACGCGGCCCGTTGCAGGGCGGATATTCATTAAGAAGGGCGAACGGTAATAGATGGGCGAACACAAGGTTCGCCCCTACTACGGGGGCCGGATTGGGATGTAGGGCGCGAACCTTGTGTTCGCCCATCTATTACCGTT
>JAYVVR010000364.1:0-3368 GCA_043786835.1 Armatimonadota bacterium
GGGCAGTGGACCCGGCGCGGCGGCATTCTCGACTTATTCCCCGGCGATGCCCGCCTGCCTCTGCGGGTTGACTTCTTCGGCGACGATATTGAAAGCATCCGGCCCTTTGATGTCGAGACCCAGCGCTCCGCCGGCGCGTCCGACTCGGTCGTCGTCGCGCCCGTTCGAGAAGTTCCGTTTGAGGCGGGTGCGGTCGCCGAAGCCGTTTCCCGCTTGAAGCGGGAGCTGCCAGGACGGGCGTCGGTCCTCAAAAAAGCCAATTTAGATGATCGGGGCATCGAACATGCCGAGCGTCTGGAAGAGCGCATTGAGGGCGACATTGCCCAGCTTCAGGCGCGGGTGACATTTGACGCTTTAGAGTACTACCTGCCGTATTTATATCCCGACGCCATCTGCGCTCTCGACTATGTTCCCGAAAACGCCCTGCTCATACTCGATGAGCCGAGCCAGGCCGGGGCGCGGTGGGAGCAGCGCGAAGGCGAGATTGCTGAAATCATGCAGGCACGGGCCGCACGGGGCGAGTACTTGACCCCTGACATGCCGCACGCCTGCGGGTTTGATACGATCACAGCCCGGATTGCAACGGAAGACTCGGCGGTCTTTCTTGCGCTTCTCGGGCGCGGCCTCGATGGCGTGAAAATCAGGATGTCTATTCCGACCCAGGCCGGCGCGATGGAGACGTTTGCCGGGCGGATGCCGGCGTTCTTCGAGGCGGTGGACGGCTGGCTCGGCGCACGGTTCCGCTGCGTCATCGTCACCGAGCAGGCCGAGCGGATGCGGCAGATACTCGCCGAACATAAGCTGCCGATTTCGCCCGAAGAGAGGCTGGAAACCAGTGGCGAAGCGGGGATTTTTGTCCTCCCCGGCTCGCTTCTCGGCGGCTTCAAGCTGCCAGAAGCGAACTTCATGCTGGCGACCGATACGGATATTTTCGGGCATCGGGCGCACCAAAAGCCGCCGAAGCGGGCCTTCAAAGAGGGCTTGAAGATTACGTCGTACCTGGAGCTGCGCGAAGGCGATTATGTCGTGCATATCCATCACGGCATCGGGCGCTACGCGGGGATTTCCCGGCTTAAAGGCACCGACGGGGCCGAGCGTGACTACCTGCTTTTGGAATACGACGGCGGGGATAAAGTTTATGTGCCGACCGACCAAGTAGACCGGGTCCAGAAGTATATCGGCTCGGCAGACTCGCCGCCGACGGTCACTCGGCTGCACTCGGGCGACTGGGCGCGGGCGACCAAAAAGGCCAAAAAGCAGGTCCAGGAGATGGCGGCGGAGCTGATCAAACTGTACGCCGCCCGAAAAGCCGCGACCGGCCACGCCCTGCCGGCGGACACGCCCTGGCAGACGGAGATGGAGGAAGCGTTTCCGTATCAGGAGACGCCTGACCAGCTTGCCGCGATTGAGGATGTCAAGCGCGACCTTGAAGACGACAAGCCGATGGACCGACTCATCTGCGGCGATGTCGGCTACGGCAAAACCGAAGTCTCCATCCGGGCAGCATTTAAAGTCGTCAACTCGGGCCGCCAAGTGGCGATCTTGTGTCCGACGACAATCTTGGCCCAGCAGCATTTGGCGACGTTCAGGCAGCGGCTGGCGGCGTACCCGGTCAAAGTCGAAATGCTGTCACGCTTTGTCTCAAAGGCCGAAGCGACGCAGACCCTGCGAGGTCTGGAAGAAGGCACAGTAGACATTGTCATCGGAACGCATAAAATACTCTCAAAAGACGTCAAATTTCACCGCTTGGGCCTTTTGGTTGTGGACGAAGAACAGCGCTTTGGGGTCACGCACAAAGAGCGCATCAAGCAGATGAAGAAGAACGTAGATGTGCTGACCATGACGGCGACGCCTATCCCACGCACGCTTCATATGTCGCTGTCGGGCATCCGGGATATGTCGCTGATTGACGACCCGCCGGAAGGCCGCATGGCGATTAAAACCTATGTCAAAGAGTACGACGACGAGCTTGTCCGCGAAGTCATCCTGCGCGAGCTTGACCGGGGCGGCCAGATCTATTTTCTGCACAACCGAGTGGAAAGCATCACCCACGTCGCCGAAAAGATTCGCCGCTTGGTCCCGACGGCCCGCTGCGAAGTCGCCCATGGCCAGATGCACGCGGACGACCTTGAAGATGTTATGCTTCAATTCGCCGAGCGTGCCTTTGATGTCTTAGTCTGCACCACGATTGTCGAAAGCGGTTTAGACATTCCAAACGTCAACACGATTATCGTTGACAATGCCGATAGATTGGGATTGTCCCAGCTGTACCAGCTGCGGGGCCGGGTCGGACGCTCGAAGCGTCAGGGCTACGCATACCTGCTCTACCGCAAAGACAAAAGCCTGTCCGATGTCGCCGAAAAACGGCTTGGCGCACTGCGCGAATTCTCCGATCTCGGCAGCGGCTATAAAGTGGCATTGAGAGACTTAGAAATACGCGGCGCAGGCAACCTCTTAGGCGCGGCCCAATCGGGAACCGTCGCCACTGTCGGCTTCGACCTGTATACGCAGCTGCTCTCGCAGGCCATTAATGAGATGCGCGGCCAGCCTGTCGAAGGCGAGTTCGAGCTGCCGAACGTTTCCCTGCCGCTGGATGCGCTGATTCCGAGCGCCTACATTCCGAGCGAGGCCGAGCGCATTCTGATGTACAAAAAGCTGACCGCGGTGCGAAAGCCCGGCGATGTCCAGCGCGTTCAGGACGAGTTGGAAGACCGCTACGGCGACCCGCCCCGTCCGGTCTGGAACCTGCTTGCCATTCTGCGTCTGCGCCTGCGCTGCGCCGAAGTCGGCATTAGTTCGATTGTCGCCGAAAAGCGGCGTCTTGCGATACGCTTCACCGGAACGCACCTCACGCAAGATGTGTTGAAGCGCCTGTCACGGACTTACATGCAGCACCAGTTTTTGCCCGATGTCGTGTTTGTCGCCGCCCCGGAAAGCCCGCCGAAGATGCTGGCGACTGCCGAAGAGATGGTCGAGATTCTCGCAAAGTTCCTGCCGCCAAAGCTGCCCGTCGAAGCGCCGAAGCTGACGTCGAAGCGCATCTGGGCTGACGCCGAGGACGGTACGACGACGTCCGCGCCAAAGCCCAAGCCGAAAGCGCCCGCCAAAGAAGCCACGGACGCCGATGTCGCCAAGACGCGTAATTTAGTCACAAACCAAATCTCGTCCCGCCGGCGCGGCACTTATACGAGGGGACGGGGGATGAGTTAATCCCAAGAGTCTCCCCGGCCCCCAATAATGGGGGAGCATGACAGAACGAAAGCAAGCTACCCTATGACCGAGCCGCAGGCCATCCGGGTGAGCGTCAAAGCGGTGATTGTAAGAAACAGTCAAATCCTGCTCATCGGCTATGATTTGGACGACGGCGC
>JAYVVR010000365.1:0-3365 GCA_043786835.1 Armatimonadota bacterium
TCGGCACGGCTTTTCTGACGCTCGCCGCCGGCTGCGGCACGGCCCATGTGGCGGCTCTGTCTGTGCCGACGAAAGTTTTGGCGGCAGCACCGGCAGCAAATGCTGCACCACTTTGGCCGGCGACATCGGTGATTTATACGCTGTATCCAGAAATATTCTCGCCGCAGGGCAATTTTGCAGGCGTGACGGCCCAGCTCCCGCGCCTCAAAGCGCTCGGTGTCACGGATGTTTGGGTGATGCCGGTGACGCCGATTGGGCACACCATCCCCGGCCATGCGGCCATTGGCAGCCCGTACTGTGTCCATGACTACTACGGGGTCAACCCCAGCTACGGCACCGAAGCGGACTTGAAAGCGCTGGTGACGACGGCTCACAAACTGGGGATACGCGTGCTGCTCGACGAAGTGCTAAACCATTCGGCGTGGGACAATGCTCTGATTACTCAGCACCCGGAGTTTTATGTCCATTCGGACGGCAACCCCAAAAACTCGGCGTCCATTCAGCAGGCGTTTAATTACTCGGATGTCGCCCAGCTTGATTATGCGAACCCCAATTTACGGGCGTACATGACCCAGATGCTGCGCTCCTGGATGACTACTTACGACATAGACGGGTTTCGGTTCGACTGCGCGAGTAACCCCGACGGGCCGGGGCGCAAAATCCCGGCGGACTTCTGGCAGCAGCTTGGAACCGACCTGCGGCACACTAAGCCGAACGTGCTGATGCTGGGGGAACAGCAGTCTCCTGATTTGGCCCGCAAGCCGTTCGCGCTCGATTACGCCTGGCGGATGTACGATCCGGGCGGGCATGGGGCGCTGAAAACTGCTGCCGACGGCGATGCGTCGCGGGTCGAGCCGGCCTGGCAGGGTCAGGCAGCAGACTTCCCGGCAGGAATGCAGCATATGTCGGTGCAGGACGACTGGGACACGCCCCGCGATGTTAACCAGTTCGGCGGCAAGGCAGGAGCGCAGGCCGTAGCGGTCTTTAATTTCACCAATACAGGCATTCCGCTGCTCTACAACGGCATGGAAATCGGGAACGCGGCAGGTGTCGCAAACCCGCATGTGCCGATTGTCTGGGCGAGCGGCGATCAAAGCTTCACACGCTTTTACCAGAGCTTGATTGCCCTGCGCCTGACTAATCCAGCATTCACAGCAGGCACGATGACCTGGCTGCCGAACTCCGCGCCGAAGCAGCTTTTGTCGTATTCACGGTCCGGCGGCGGCTCGGAGTTTTTAGTCACGATTAACCCGACGGGGACTCCTGCAAGCGGCAAAATCAGCGTCGCGGTCGGAAGCGGCTGGAAGGTTGTTCCGATAGCGGGCATTGTCTCCCCTGCCCCAGCCTCTTCGCTGCCGACGGTCACCCTGCCGCCACATGGCTTTACGGTGTACCGGCGTCCGTTCTCGCAGACTGCTTATAACGCCGAGATGGCGTCGGTCGCGGCCCTGCGAAAGCAGGCGGAATCTGCGCCGGGCGACGATGCCGGCAGGGCGGCGTACTCGAACGGCTACAGCGCCGGACAGAACGGCGGCGCCGGCTTCCTGCCGTTTGTCGTCAAGACTGCCGGGACATCTGGGACGTTCGTATACTCTGCCGCCGAGGCTGAAGGAAATAAAGGCACTCCCGCGCCGGAAACGATTGACACCGGTGGGAAGTCTTTCGGCCTGTTCGCCCAGAGCAAAAACGGGGCGATCACGATTACACGCGGCTTCGTCAAACCACTGACCCAAAAAGGCGATACGTTTATGCTGGACTTCGTCAGCGGCTTCAACGAAGTCGGCACGGTCGGAGTCGCGCTTTCCAATGCAAACAGTTCCGCCGGTTCGTTCGTTTTTCACGGCGGCGCTGGGGTGCTGTTTAACGACAAACCGACCGGCATCGGCTTCGTGCCGGGCGCATCGCACCTGGTTTACACGCTCCAATCACCAACCACATATACACTGACCGTGACAGGCGCGGACAAGTTCACTGGAACCGGCACCGTTTCAGGTCCGGTAACCGGGTTCCAAATTCAGCAGACGAACTCCGGTGGGGCCAAGCCCGACCACAACGCTTACTTCAATCACTTGGTGCTGACATACAAGTAAAGAGTCCCCCAGCCCGGAGCAACTGCACCTGACCCAATAACGGGGGATCTGGGGAACTCCTCGTTTCCGGCTCCTGTCTTATTTAAGGGCTGGCGGCACAAAGATTATGGCTTTGGGAACAAACCGCTTGACAAAGTGAGAGTTGTATTGTTATAATAGCTAAAGTTACCCAATCGGTTGGGGAAAATTGCTGAGATCGGAGCGGCCCATGGAGGAAACTTCGCGGGCCGCTTGTTTTCGCAGCGACTTTCACTTAAACTCTCGAAAAGAATGTAATCTCTCGTGAACTATCCCCTTAAAACTTATCCCGTGATGTCGCTCTCACTGCCCCTCGTCAGCGCCTGGCTGTGCCTCATGGGAACCGCCTGCGGACATACGCAGAAAGCAGTGCATTCGATGACCGTGGTCCGGCTCGATGCACCTACTCCTGCCGGGGTTAAACCGGCGTTTTTGGATGCGGCGAACCAAGTCACGGTTTACTTAGACCAGCCGGCAACGGCAGAGTCACTGGCGGACAAAGTGTCGGTGACCTGCGGGGGAGAGACAATCGCGGTCACCCATGCTGAGGCTGTTTTGAGCGCTGCCGATACGCACAAGGGCGAAGTGGTACTGGCGGGGACATTTCAGGCAGCCCTCGGAAGCGCAGTGTGGCAGACGGACGCCGCCGAGACCCGGATGAGCGAGTATGCGCCGGGCGTGTTTCAGTTCAAGGCCACACTGCCGAAGGGCAGCTACGAGTATAAAGTCGTGCGCGGCGGCTCCTGGGCAGAGAACTACGGCGCGGGCTTTAAGCCCGGCGGCGATAATCTCAAGCTTGTCGTGCCTGCCGATGCAACCCCGGTGTTGTTTCAAGTAGACTTCAACAAGAAAACAGTGCAAACGTCGCTGGAGACGCTGGGGCTTTCAGCGTTTTCGGGCAAGCCTCTGGCCTCCAGTGCGGCTCCGGCAGCAGCAGCAAGTCATGTCCTGCGCCTCACGCTGGCCCGGCGGCTGACCCCCGCCGACATCGTGCGCCCGCTGTCCCTGAAGCTGGCGGACGGCACGACCCGGCCCATTTACTCCCGCGACGTCCTGTCCGGCCCCGAATATTACTATAGCGGCAGCGATCTTGGGCCGACGTACTCACACGCTCAGACGACGTTTAAAGTCTGGAGTCCGGTGTCGCCGTCGGCAGATCTGCTGCTGTACCCGGATGCAAGCTCGACGACTGCCAAACGGGTTGCGTTAAAGCCTGGCCCGAACGGTGTTTGGGCGGCGACTGTGCCGGGCGACCTC
>JAYVVR010000366.1:0-3349 GCA_043786835.1 Armatimonadota bacterium
CATATTCGGCCCGGCATGACGATCATTGACGGCGGCGAAAACAACACCACTGCGGCCTACAACCCTGTCGCGCACAAACTGGTGCTGGTCACGACCAACTATGGAGCCGGGCAGTGGGTCAATTATGACTTGTCACGCTTCGGCACCGTCTCCGGCCCGATCACCCGCTGGGCAACGAACACAAGCAGCACCGGCGACAAATACGCCATCCATAAAGACACCATGATGAACAGAAGAAAGTTCCGGGTATATTTCAGTCCCTACTCCGTCCAGACCTTCGAGATTCAGAACACTCGTCTCTGAGCGTCAAGCTTTAAGGCGATGAAGCGCGCAAAAACCCGGCCCCTTTGGTGCCGGGTTTGTTTTTCGTCCGCTGCTTGACACATTCTCCTGCGTTTGATACAATGGAGCAGAGGAATACGCTATGGCGTCTGCTGCCGACGAACCAGAACTATCCACATCCCGTGCGCTCGATGCGTACCTGGAAATGATGCGCCGCCGTGAAAGCCTGGAAGAAGCCCCTTTCTGGAAAGAAGTGACGGCGTTCAATCAGATGCCGAGCTACCAGATAGACAAGTATTACGACCAATACGTCGCTGTCTATCAAGGCAACATCGTGGACGCCGACCCTGACGAAGCCGAGCTTGCCCTGCGCTTTTACCGCACCTGGGGCTATGTCCCCGTATACATTCACAAAGTCGGCACCGAAGAGGGTTTGGTGGATTCGGAGGCAGACCGTTGAAATACTTCGTCCCGGAACTGGCCCTCGGCGCACTTCTGCCACCGCAGTCGCAGTTTGTCGAGAAATTCGGCGGCCTGCCGTGGGGCCTGCCTCTGAGCAAATGGCCGCTCTGCGCCAAATGCGGCAATCCGCAGACCCATCTTGCCACTTTTGTTCATAACGCCGCGCGGCTGGATTTAGGCAGAGAAGGCCGCGCTGTCCTGATTTTTCAGTGCAACCATTCGCCGAACGAAACCGACTGCGAGATTTGGGATGCGGGCAGCGGTGCAAACGCTGTCGTTTTTCTCGATACCTCAGAACTTGGCAGCGGCTTGACCGAGGCACCTGCGCCGGGCGCAATAAAAGAAATCGAGATGCAGGTTGTGCGGTGGACCGAGCAGCACGATCTTGTGACGCCGGACCTGGAAGCCTCGTTTATGAGTGGGGAATGCTACTGGGCGGATGACGAGGCAACCGAAGCTGTAACGGCCAGCGTTGCGGATGGTGCAAAACTCGGCAGTGTGCCGGCCTGGATTCAGGGAGGAGCAAAGATTGACCTCGCCTTCCAGTTTGCCGCTCAACTCGGATGCTCCTATCACTTTTCCGACCCACTTCCGACGGCAGATGAGATCGGCGTGACAATTTCCGTCCGAAGCGGCGCATACCCGCTTGTAAACTATCAGGTTACGGAGCCGACCAATCCTGACCCGACTGTGCGCGGCAAGATTTATGTTTCCGACATCACGCTGATGCGCTACGGCTCTGGCTTTGATGTCGAGGCCGCTGAGTTCGGCGATGGCGGCAGCGGCTATCTGTTTGTCAATCCCGGCCCCGACGCGCCGCAAGGTTTGTTTATGTGGCAGTGCGGTTAATCAAATACGAAGAATCGGAAGTGAATAGGGAGAGGGCAAGCCCTACGCCCTACAGCAGATACAAATCCCAGTGCCGCGAAGCGGTACTTCTCGGCGTCTTCGCCGTGTAGCCGTGTGTTTCAACACATGGTTCTTATTCCATATCCCACCACCGCTTCTCATCATCTACTTCCACGCTCGTCAAATAATACGTAGTGTCGGCCGCCTGCGCTAACTCTTCGCCGAGAGCCTGTGCCCGCTCCACTTGTCCCGGATACCCACGTATATTGCAAAGCCCGTACTGTGTGTATTTCGGGTGCTGCTGTGATGGCCTTTCGACAATGGCGATAAGAATGATAAACCAGCCGCCGCTATCGCCGTCCCAGGAGCCTTCAATGACGCGGATTGGATCCGCGACTTTGTTCAATGCGGTGAACGCTGCGACGCGGGCACGGGCACTGCTGGTAAAGTCCACTCCTATCTTCTGCTTACGGTTATAGGTGGCATCAATTGCTTCTTTGAGATGGCCGGAAGTGCTTTGCTTTACGAACTGAATTGCAGACAAAGTCTGGTTAAGACGTAGCATCTCGTCTACAAACTCCCATTGGTCATCATTCATGCTGACTGACAAAGCGCTACCCCGTGTTTTTCATGCCGGCGGCGATGCCGTTGATGGACAGCAGAACGGCGGCGCGTAAATCGCGCCGGGCTATTTTCATTTCTTCCGAAGTATCGCCGGACGGCAGGGCGCGGAGGCGCTTTAACAGCTCGACTTGCAGGTACGAAAGCGGGTCTACATAGGGGTTGCGCAGGCGGATGGACTTCTGCAAAACAGGCTGGTTGTCGAGCAGCGAGTTCAGGCCCGTAATGCGGCCAGTCACGGCAACGGACTTCTCGTACTCGGCGGCAACAGCCCCATAAATGCGCTGCCGGATAGCCTCATCGGTAACAAGCGCGGCGTAACGGGCGGCGATTTCCATGTCGGCTTTTGCGAGAGACATTTGGGCGTTGTCAATGGTCGTCGCGAAGAACGGCCACTGCTTGTACATCGTTTGCAGACGCTCCAAATGGGCAGGCGACTGGTCGGCATACGCCGTCAGTGCGGTGCCGACGCCGTACCAGCCGGGGAGGGTGTGGCGGCTCTGCATCCACGAAAAAACCCACGGGATTGCGCGTAAGTCTTCAATTCGGTCTGACGCCGTGCGCTTCGGCGGACGGGAGCCGATGTTAAGCTGGGCTAGCTCGCCGACCGGCGTGGCTTCCTGGAAGTAGCGGACAAAGTCTGGGTCGCCGTACACCAGCGCCCGGTACGCCGTAAATGCTGCGCTCGAAACTTCGTCCATGACCTGTGCCCAAGTCCCCCCAGCCCCCAATAATGGGGGAGCCAGACCGACTTCTTTTCCTGCCCCCCCATTATTGGGGGCTGGGGGGCCGCTTGCCGTCAGAACGGCGTGGACAATCTGCTCCAAATTCCGGTAGGCAATCTCTTGATCGAAATAACGGGCCGCAATCACTTCCCCCTGCTCGGTGATTTTGAGACGCCCGCGCACACTGCCCGGCGGCTGAGCAAGAATGGCCTTGCCGGCAGGTCCGCCGCCGCGTCCGATGGCCCCGCCGCGTCCATGAAAAATCCGCAGCTTGACGCCGTGCGCTTCGGCGACTTCGGCGAGCCGCGCCTGCCCGACATACAGCTTCCAGTTCGCGGTCAAGTAGCCGCCGTCTTTGTTCGAGTCCGAGTAGCCCACCATGACCTCCTGCGCGTCGCCTCGCAAACACA
>JAYVVR010000367.1:0-3337 GCA_043786835.1 Armatimonadota bacterium
TCGGCCAGCGGCATCCGCACGAGATGCCAGCCCGGCAGCCCCGCCGGATCGGGTTTTAGGTAATGGGTCATCGGGATTTGAGCGCCGAACTTCCCGCTGCCATCTATCAAACAGACTTTCGCGGTCGTATCGCCGTAGACAAACGCCGACAGCGCCCCGTAGCCGCCGGTGCTGGACGCATCGTGATGCAGATAGATCCCCCGGTTGCCGCCGGGCGAAAGCGAGAGCGCGAACTTGCCGGTATGCACTGGACTTGCCGACGACAGGTTGGAAGTCCCCCACGACCAGTTCTGCCAGCCGGCGCCGAGCGCATCCGTGTAGATGACCAGCGGCCCGTCGGCGCGTTCCACCGGAAGCGCCGCTGCTTGGGCTGCCTGGTCCTTGACAGCATGGTACAGCTCGGCCGCCAGTTGATGCCAGTGCCCATGCCCTGACACGGCCCGTTCGCCGATAACCGCCCCGCCCCCCAGCACCAGCATGCTCAGGCCCAGCCCGGCCGCGATCTTTGGAATACGTTTTGCAGACATACAAGCATTCTACCATGACTCTCGGCAGAACAAGTAAAATACAGAGCAAAAGCCCGCGCCAATGGGCTGCCACCCAATCTCGAATTTGGTTAAGTGTACATCTTTTGCCAGCAGCCAGCCCACGCAAACGCGCCGACAAACGGCGGGACATTTTTCATCTGCTCCACTGTTTTAGCAAGCCGCGTCGGCGGATCGTCCGGCAGTGTTTCAGCTTTAGCCCAGTTGAAGCGCCGGCTTAGCGCCTCGGACTCGGCGTCTGTGGCCTCGGCGAGAGGGAATGGAATGATCGCGGGAGCAGAAGAAGACATCTCAAGTTTGGCTGCGTTCTCCCTCCGCTCGCGTTCTCCCTAAAGTTTTCCTGCGTTTCAAGCCGCAGACAAACGGGGATAGTCAAGCAACTGCGGCGGAAACGACACTTTCCGCAGCTGTTCTTAGGTCCCTTTTCCCAGGAGGAATATCAAATGCGTATTTTGGACAAACTTTCGCCGATGCGGGCGCTGGCTTTGACGGCAGTGCTCGGTCTCGGCGTTCTCGGCGCAGGCTGCGCCCCGAAAGAGGACGCTACACCGGTAGTAGTCAACCCGGCCCCGCACAACACAACCGTTGTCGTACCAGGTTCGCCCGCGCCTCCCGGACCTGCCGGTGCGCCGGGCCGGATGGGCGCTCCTGGTGCAGCGGGTGCTCCTGGTGCAGCGGGTGCCTCCGGCCCGTCAGGTGCCGCTGGCGCGGCAGGCGCGGCAGGCGCTCCGGCCCCTCCTGGTCCCGCCGCTGGCACGACTGGCCAGTAGCTTCGATTTCGGCAACTATGCCCGGTCCTCTGACAAGAGGACCGGGCGTTTTTTGTGTGTTGAGGCATTGAAGAACGTGGGAACAGAGGGCGTGGGATTGAAATCCCACGCAATCCATCCCATACTTTCCAATCCTACACCCTTCATTGCAGTTCGCTTTGAGACAAATAAAAGACCCGCTGTACTCGCACATACCCTCCAGGTATTCGCTTCTCTGTCCCGAAATACCTGCCAAACCAGTCTATCCCACCTCTCACAGGCCCCGCCGCGTGACATTTGTATTTCTTTGTCCGTAGACTTCTCCCCGGAACTCTGTCATACTATATTCACGTTCGCAAAATTGGAACGCAAACCGGAGCGGCAGCCAAAGAGGCTGGCGCTTTTTTTGTTGCCTCAATTATTTCCAATTACACCGAACCTTTTTGATGTCCCGCCGCGTCTTTCTCTTCAATGATAAATGCAATGGCTGGACACTGGGAACTCGGCACTGAGTGTCCCTCACGGGACGAACGCGAAGAAGCGCTCTGGATTGCACGAGCACGGACCGGCGACGAAGCCGCGTACCGCTGGCTGCTCGGTCAGTACCGCGCCCGAGTCGTGCGCCTCGCCGCCCATGTCCTGCGCTCAAATGGCGACGCCGAAGATGTCGCCCAGGACACATTTGTCCGCGCCTTCCAGCAGATTGGAAAGTTTCGCGGGCAGGGCCGGTTTTCGGCGTGGCTGTTTTCCATCACCGTTCGCCTCTGCCTCGACCGCCGGCGGTCTGCCCACACTCGGTGCGAGGTCCCCGCCGACACCGCGCCCGAAGCAGTTTCCGCCGACATTCCCCCTGAAACCCGGCTTTTAGTAGACGCGCTGCTGGACCAGCTCACGCCGCCGATGCGGGCCGCGCTCATCCTGCGCGAGATCGAAGGCTTCGACTACGACGAAATCGCCGCCGCGCTTTCTATCCCTGTCGGCACGGTCCGCTCACGCCTGCACACGGCCCGCGCCCAGTTCCGGGACCTCTGGACTGCGGCCCAAAGCGAGGAAAACTCCCATGTCTAATCCGCCCCCCACCCTTGCCGAAGCCTTGCGCTCCCTGCCCGTGCCGCCGGTCTCCGTAGGCTTCGACGCCCGTGTTCTCGCGTCTTTGAATGCGCCCATGCCCTTGTGGCGTCGGCTCTGGCAGACCACCCAGCCGCTGTTTTTGGGTGCGTCCGGCTCCCTTGCCGTGACATTATTAGCACTGCATTTCACCCTCAGCGCCCCGGCTATTGCCCCAGCGCCGGTGCCAATCCGCGTCCAGACCTACGCCGCCGCCCCGCCGACCCCGCTGCCGTCGGTGGACGCGCTTTTGGACAAACCTGGCCTCTGCGCCGGATCACTCGCCGCCGCCTGGAGCAGCCCAGCCCCAACGGAACAGACTCCTCGCAAGCCCGAGCCGCGCCGCCGGGCCGCCATCAGCCAAAGAGGAACGGTAATTGCGTGAGTCTCCCCAGCCCCCAATAATGAGGGAGTCCGAACTGCTCCGTATTGCTCCCCCATTATTGGGGGCTGGGGGGACTCCGGTTCCTCAGAAGAAACCCATGGACACCCCCAAAACCCGTCTCGCCCTCCTCGGCATCGCCTTCGGCATTTTGCTGGCCTTGCTGCTCGCGCCCCAAACCCGCTGGCTCGTGCGCCTGCAAGCGCTGACGGTTTTGCATCAGTACCGCCCGATTGGATGCGAGTCCTACAGCCGCTCCCCGGCAGGCGACGCCCGCGCGTATGACACCGCTGCCGCACGTTATCCAAGCGATTTTGCTGTCCAATACGCACGGGCCACCCACAGCGGGGACGTTCCGCCTCTGGCAAACCTGCGGGCCTTGACACGCCGTTTCCCGAACAATCCAATGCTCTACGCCAACATTCTGCGCGAAGCAAGCCGAAGGCCATTTTTAAACAATTCTGACGCGTCTAAGCTGTCCGGGGACTCGATGCCAACTACTGTGATGCCGGCCGCGTCTCCGCAGGAAATCGCGGCCTGCAATCAAGACGCAG
>JAYVVR010000368.1:0-3328 GCA_043786835.1 Armatimonadota bacterium
GTGGAGAACGGATAAATCAAAAAGCGCGATTTCGCCTCTTCAACCACCGACGCCAGCTCGGCAGCCGCCTCGGCCCGTTCGGTTTCAGACAGCTCGCGCCGGAACAGCGGGTCGAGCTTATAGAACGCAAAGTTGACAAACTGCCGGGGCGACTCGGCGTCGGCCTTCCGCATTTCCTGGTACCGCGCTTCTTCGTCAGGCGCTAAGTTTTCACGATAGGCTCTCATTTTGGCAGTGCTATGTTTCTAAGATTTAGGAACCGATATTAGGCAGGGCGCGCTTCTTGAATGCCGCTCGCCCGTCTGGTTATGCCGCAACCAATTCCCCTACCCCCGCCGGGACCTTTGCCGCCGGCAGGGCATGGGCACGGGCGGTCAGCGCTTCTTCCAGCGACGACAGCGACGGCGAAATCGGGATCGTCTTGTTCAGCTTACCCAAAACCGCATCAATCGTTTTGAGACCGTTACCCGTAATGCAGATGACGAGGCTCTCGTCTTTTGGAATGCGTCCCTGCTGAATCAGCTTGCGGGCGGTCGCGACCGTCACGCCCCCGGCGGTCTCAGTGAAAATTCCTTCGGTCCGGGCAAGAAGCTCGATTCCTTCAACTACCTCATCGTCGCTGACATCTTCCGCCCAGCCGCCTGACTTACGGCAGGTTTCGGCGGCGTAATAACCGTCGGCAGGATTTCCAATCGCAATGGACTTCGCGATTGTGTTGGGCCGGACGGGCTTCATAATCTCAGCCCGCTCTTTGACCATCGTTGAAATCGGGCTGCAGCCAGTTGCTTGGGCGACATACATTTTGGTCGGGACACCGTCAATCAGGCCCAGCATACTGAACTCCTGAAGCGCTTTGTAGATCTTCGTGATCAAGGAGCCGCCTGCCGATGGGCAGACAATATGCTGCGGCGCTTTCCACCCCAATTGTTCCGCAATCTCGTAGCCGAAGGTCTTGGAGCCGTCGCCGTAAAACGGCCTCAAATTCACATTCGCGAGGCCCCAGCCGTACTTGCCGGCGACTTCCGAGCACAGTCGGTTCACTTCATCATAGTTGCCTTGAACGCTGAGAACGGTCGCGCCGTAAATCAGTGTCCCGACCACTTTGCCCTGCTCTAAGTCATGCGGGATAAAAATATACGCCTCGAACCCGCCTTCGGCAGCATGAGCGGCGACAGAGTTTGCCAGGTTGCCGGTAGACGCGCAGCCGACGGTTTGAAACCCAAACTCGCGGGCCTTCGAGAGCGCAACCGCAACAACCCGGTCTTTAAACGACAGTGTCGGATGGCTGACCGCATCGTTCTTGACCCACACTTCGTCCATGCCGAGCGCCCGTGCTAAGTTCTCGGCCCGCACGAGCGGCGTAAACCCAACCTGCTTGCCGACCGACGGCGGCCCGTCAAGCGGCAATAAATCCGCGTAGCGCCACATGGAGAGCGGCCCGCTTTGGATATGCTCCCGCGTGATCTTCGGTCCGAACGAATAATCATACTGCACTTCGAGCGGTCCGAAGCACAGCTCGCAGACATGGATCGGCGCTTTGTCGTATGTTTGGCCGCATTCGCGGCATTTCAGTCCCAGCACTTTCGGCATCGATAACTCTCCCACTTCAAGCGTATGCAAAAAAGCATAAAAAAAGCCCTGCGTCCAAGCACATCCAGAGCATGTCAAGGACGAAAAGCGATTATTGCCTTCGTGGTACCACCTTGCTTCGCGCCCGCCTCACAGCGGAGCGCCTTGACGGGTGCAAGTGGCCTGCGGATGAGCAGACTCTTTCGACCCCGGCCCGGTCACGGGGGCCACCCGGACAGCACTACTGAGCGTCTTTGAAAAGACGCCGTTTGCACTGCCGGCTCAGAAGTCATGTTCCGCCGCGTGTTCTTTGCCGGTTCTCAGCTCCCCCGGTTCTCTGTCAAAGTCTACGCAGCGTACTCCCCTTCGTCAACGCCGTTCGCAAAAAGTAATTTAATTTGTCCAGTTATTATACACGCGCCGGGGAAGCCATGTCAAGAGGCCCCTTGACACTTCGCCTGCCTACCTGTATAATGACCGCAACAACCCGCTCGGCAAGCAGTCCCCGCCGTGCGCCGCTGTCAATGGTCAATTCTCATCGCACCCGCGATCTACAAGGAATATCATTATGAAGCCGCCATTTTTCCGCTCCTCAGTTCTGATGGTCTGCCTTGCCGTGATGGCTTTCTGCCTTCCCGCACTGGCCCAGGCCGCGACACTCACCGTTCCTGTCCAGTACCCCACCATCCAGGCCGCCGTCACCGCCGCCCGGAACGGCGACACGGTGCTTGTCGCCGCTGGGACTTACAGCGGCTCCGGCAACCGCGACATTGACTTCAACGGCAAGAGCCTTGTCGTCACGTCCCAGGCCGGACCAAGCAACACCATTATTGACTGCGGCGGCTATAGCACCACCGACGGCTCCGGCGACCATCGCGGCTTCTACCTCCATAGCGGCGAGATAAGCGCCACAATTAGCGGTTTCACCGTGAAAAATGGCTATGAAACGGAAGTTTCAGGTATTCCAAACAGCGGTTATGGCGGCGGCATATTCAACTATACCTACAGCGGCGGCACGATCACGCTCACCAACTGCATCGTCTCAGGAAACACGGCAAATGGCGGCGGCGGCATCTACAACGACACCCACAGCGGCGGCACGCTCACACTCACCAACTGCACTGTCTCAGGAAACACGGCAAACAACGGCGGCGGCGGCGGCATCTACAACTACTACAACAGCGGCACGATCACGCTCACCAACTGCACCGTCTCAGGAAACACGGTAGCATACGACAGCGGCGGCGGCATCGACAACTCCAACAACAGCGGCACGATCACGCTCACCAACTGCACCGTCTCAGGAAACACGACAGCCACAGGAAACACGGCAGCAGGCGGCGGCATCGAAAACTCGAGCGGTGGCACGATCACACTTACCAACTGCACCGTCTCAGGAAACACGGCAGACGTCGGCGGCGGCATCGACAACAATACCTACAACAGCGGCACGACCACGCTCACCAACTGCACCGTCTCAGGAAACACGGCATACCACGGCGGCGGCATCTCTACCTTCGGCTACGGCACGACCACACTGACGAATAGTATCTTTTATGGCGATGCAGGAGGCGAAGTTTACGATGGTCCCGGAACTGCCTCTATCCGCTTCTCCGACATCCAGGGCGGTTACTCCGGTACGGGAAACATCAACGCCGACTCCAAGTTCGTCAGCGCAACCGACTTTCACCTTCAGCCCGGCTCGCCCTGCCTCGGCGCAGGGACGGCAACCGGCGCACCGGCGACCGACTTTGATGGA
>JAYVVR010000369.1:0-9308 GCA_043786835.1 Armatimonadota bacterium
CGAGATCGGCGAGTCTTGCAGCAAATCGTGCCGGCCAAAAATCAGAGAGCGGCGCAGATCACGAGAAAAGACAAAAAAGCCGCCTTCACGGGTAAAGTATTTCTCCAAATAGGCCCCCGGCAGGCTCTGAACTTCCTGCGCGGAATAGGCTGCCGACCGGGCCTGCGCCAGCGCGTCTTCGTCAATGTCGGTGGCGTAAATCTTGACCCGTGCCCGGAACGCGTCCCACCCCAGCGCCTCGGCCAGTGCAATCGCGAGAGAGTACGGCTCCTGGCCGGACGCGCACCCAGCGCTCCAGACCCGGATCGGATCGTCGCCTGTTTTGCCTGCGAGAATGCGCGGAATGATTTCTTCCGACAGATACTCCCACGACTGGGCATCCCGGAAGAATGTCGTGACATTGATGAGAACTGTATTGAACAGCAGGGCAAACTCGCCGGAATGCACTTCCAGATACTCAGCATAGGCCGCGTAATCCCGGCAGCCGACTTCTCCAACGCGTTTGTCGAGGCGGCGGCGCAGACTGGCCCGCTTGTACCCGGAAAAGTCAAACCCACGCGAGTGCTTGATAGAGTCCAGCAGGCTCTCGAACTCCAGGGTCGAGTCAGCCGGAACTGGCGAAGAAAGCGGCGTCACAGCCGGGATATCCATTGCAGTACTTGCGGGGCCGACTGCCGCGCCGTCATCGGTCATGATGAGCGTTTGCTTTTCCTGAACATGCCGCTTTAATTTGGCTTTTCGTCGTAGATAATCTTTGCCCGGTGTCAGGCGTCAGTCGCCTGGCTCTCAAACTGCTGCGCCGATAGGGTGTGGCCGCGCTCGGCAGTCCGGACAGCTAAAGCCTGACGGCGTCCCGTCCACGCGGTCATCCAGCCGGCCGAAGTCCGTTTCCACAACGGCAGCATCTTCGTCAAGCTAAGGGGTCACAGGGATTTCCTTCTGAGCTGCCGGACTGCTTGCAAGTCCTGCCAGCGTCCGCGCCAGTCCTGCCAGCATCTGCACCTTATTCTTAGCCCTTTCCGTTGCGGGTGGAGGCGGCGCGCGGTGATGGGAGTAGGTATTCCCCATCCCCGCCCTGAATTCCTGCCAAGCAACCGGATGCGGCAACGCTGGCAAAAAAACCTTGCTGTTTACTATGAAATCATGAAAACTTAATCTTCTCTTAACATATCTTGCTGCCTACACTCAGTATACTGTGTCTGCTTCCCTTGCCGGCGAGACTCATTTCGTCTGCGATTTTA
This sequence comes from Armatimonadota bacterium, assembly GCA_043786835.1. Taxonomy (GTDB): domain Bacteria; phylum Armatimonadota; class Armatimonadia; order Armatimonadales; family Capsulimonadaceae; genus JANXMY01. The sequence goes on from JAYVVR010000369.1 coordinate 1,242, forward strand.
TCCCAATAGAAGGAACTGCTCATGCCCCACCTCATGTCCCGCCGCCGCTCCCCTCAGGCCTTTACGCTGATAGAGCTACTCGTCGTCATCGCCATCATCGCCATTCTCGCCGCGATTTTATTCCCTGTCTTTCAGAAAGTGCGTGAAAACGCCCGCCGAACCACCTGTACGTCCAACATGAAGCAGTTTGCGCTGTCTATTTTGATGTACGCAAACGACAACGACGAGGGCCTCATGCCCGCATCCGTTGACTCCTGGTGCATTGGACCCAAAGCCATCGCACAGAACCCAAGTCTTATCGGCACCCCGACAATCAGCGGCAGCCTGGGACGCGGGCCTCATGTTTTCCTTGCAGGCTATGGCGCTTCGACCGGCATGTACGCCTGCCCCGATGACAGCGGCATCGGCAGCCTTTCGCAGAACCTGCCGGGAACGGACGCGACCGGAGCAAGCGACCTCCACGCGAGGCTGACCAATATGCAGGGCGCGACCTTTGCGGATGCTTACGGTCACTCGTACAAGTTCACCAAAGAGAACTACTCAATGGTGAATTGCGTCACGAGCGGCGTGAACACAAGCTGCGCCAACGGCGTTCAGTTGACGAACAGCAAAGACCTCCTGGTTCCACTGGGGCAGCGCAATGGAACCGACGCTATTGGCAACCCGACCTTCGCAATCTCAACGACAGGCGGTGCCGTCCCCCCCAGCGTGATGACCCTTAACTACTTTACGAACTCGGCGATGTCGAAGATCATGAAAGATCAGAACAACCCCTGGGATGCGCCGTTCACAACCAAGATCGGCGGCGTGAAAACCCCCAACGGCCAAAGTGTCTGGCACAGCGGCGGCGGTAACTGGTGCTTCATGGACGGTCACGTCAAGTTTATCGTGTACACAGACAAAACCGGCATTTCGCAGCCCACCTCACTCACGACCATCGTCGAAGGCAACCGCTTCTGCGACGGTCCGACCGGCGCTCCCTATGCCGGCAGCACGGAAGCCTGCAATTCAGCCGGCATGGTCCGCTTACAGCCTTAAATTTGCTCGCTTCGACCCCGCACTCACAAAAGAGGGCGGGGTTTTTTCGTATCCCAACACTCCCTATGAAAATAAATACTTTACTGCTCTCTTTCTCACTGACTGCACTGCTTATCGCACCCGCTTTTGCGGCGACGACTGAGCTTCTCGCGCCGGCCCTGACAGCGTCTGCCGCTGTCACTGCGCCGGTGGACCCGGACCACTTTTTGTTTATGGTCGGCGGCGACAACCGCTCGACCGGACACGGCTACCCGATGCCGCCGGTGTGGGCGATGATCTGCCGCGAAATCGGCTACTTCCATCCGGCCTTTGTCCTGACGACGGGCGACGCTATCGAAGGCTATGGGGACACGCCCGCCGAAGCAAACGCCGAATACGATGTTTTTTTGTCGGATGTCGCGCTCACCGGGGTGCCCGTCTACTGCGCCGCCGGCAACCATGAGTTCAGCCTCGACCCGGCCCTGCTGCCGGTGTATGCCAAGCGCATCGGCAAGCTGTACGGCTCGTTCGATTACGGCCATAGCCATTTCGTCGCGGTTAACTCCAACCCCATAGGTGCTGACGGCACCATCAAAGGCGGCTCGATTGACGAGAAGCAGCTTGCATGGCTAGCGGCGGATTTGGAAGCGAACAAAAACGCCGCGAATACGTTTGTGTTCCTGCATCACTATGTGTTTGGGCCGCCCGACCCGGATACGCCGACCGTTTCCAGCGGCTTTGTGGACCTCGCGGCCCGTGACAGATTGCACGCGCTGATGGTGAAGTACAAAGTCCGGGCGGTCTTCTGCGGCCACAACCATATCTACTACCATACGGTGCAGGACGGCGTGACTTATGTCATTTCCGGCGGCGGCGGCGCACCGCTCGATGCCGACCCCGAACACGGCGGATACCTCCACTATGTCGGGGTTCAAGTAGATGGGACAAAGATGACGACCACCGTCTACCAGCCCGAGCATTTGGAAGTGGCCTACCCGGACGGCGAAAAGAAGATCGGTCCGACCCAGCGCGTGTGGGCGACGAACACGAATTTCTCAACGGTGATCGCAAACCATATCGTCCTGCATGTCGCCGCCCCGCCCGCCGGGCAGACGCTGGGCGTCAGTTCGGTCCTGGCGTACAAAAAGAAAAATAAGCCGGGCGTCGCGCAGATACTGTCCCAGTCGCCGGGGTCAGAGCCGGGCACGATAGACGTGGTCGTGTCGGCGACCCTGCCGAAAGCGCGGACGGCGGAGATCACGGTGGGACCGAAATAAGGCCTCTTCCCGTCAATAAGAACCCCTCCCGTCTCGTTCCTCGCCTCCCTCCCCTGTTAGGGAAGGGCAATACGGAGGAAGTCAAACTGGCATAGGCTTCCGTTAGCCGTCCTAATTATCTCTAACCCTTCCCTAATAGGGGAGGGAGGCGAGGAACGAGACGGGAGGGGTTCTTCTCCAAAAGGGGCAATTTTCTCAAATCCGTGCTACAATACAGCAATCTCGAAACGCCTGGAGACTGCCCCCGTGTTACGATGGTCGCGTGTGCGGCTGTATCTTTCGATCTTAAGCTGCGAAGGACTGTTCGCCACCCTGCGCGAACGGGTCCAATTTGCGCCGTCCCCGCCCCGTCCGCCGAAAAAGGACGAGCGTGGCGGCACGACCCTGTCCCTGCCGCGCTTTTATGACTCCGCTGGCGCACTGCACATCCACTCGACCTACAGCGATGGGGCTGGCACGGTCGAAGAAGTGGCGGCGGCGGCGAACCGGGCCGGTCTGGACTTTGTCATTTTGTGTGACCATTCCAGTCTGTCGGCGCATACCGACGGCAAGGACGGCTGGCGCGGGCGAACCCTGGTGCTTGTTGGTACTGAAATCACGACCGACGCCGGACACTTGCTGGCGCTTGGCGTTCCCGACAGCTTCCTGCCCGCCCCCCATGATGCTGAACCCGCCCAGGCTGCTATCCAGCAAAGCGGGGGACTGGGATTTGTCGCTCTGCCCTGTGACCTCAAAGATCACTGGTGCGACTTTGGCCGGATGGCGGAAGGGATCGGCCTCGAAGTCTTTAATCTAAGCGCCATCGCCCGAACCAAGATCAATCTGCCGGTGCTGGCCGAGGTCTGGCGGCGCTACAACAGCCGCGAGCCGCAGCGGGCGTTCCACCTGGTCGCCGCTCGCCCCGCCCCCGAGCTGAAGCTATGGGACACGCTGACAATGCCGCCGGCGCCAGGGCAGCCAGCCCGGCAGGTCGTCGGGATTGCGTCGCTTGATGCCCATGCTGTGATGAAGTTCGGCGGGCGCTCGTACCCGTTTCCCACTTATGAAGAGACGTTCCGAACCCTGCGAACCCATTTGGTGACGACCGCGCCGCTGTCTTTTGGCGAAACGGGAAATCGGAAAGCGGCGACTGAAAGAGACAGCGCTTTGGTGAATTCGACGCTGGCCAGCGGTCACTGCTATATGGCCTACGACAACTATGCCGACCCGACCGGATTCACGTTCGAGGCACGGCCTGCGTCTTCAGCCCCGAGCGACGCGCCGGCGGCGCTGATGGGTGATGTTTTAGAGTTCCCGTCAGGCACGGAAGCGCTCATGCTCTCCGCACAGACCCCGCGCACCCGATCCCTTGTCCGGCTGTACCGTAATGGAACACTGGTTGCGGCGGCTCGCGGCGGGCGTCTGGACTACGCGGTCAAATCGCCCGGCGTTTACCGGATTGAAGTGTATCTGTACCGACGGCGTGTCGGCAGCCTGTGTTTCGGGGCAAAGCCCTGGATTTTCAGCAACCCTCTCTATATTCAGCCTGCGTGGGTTCCGGCGCAGGCGGCAAACTCCCCGCAAAAAAGTGACGCTTCAGCGCAAACCCATGCAAATTAACCGTGCACTTTTCAATCTCTTAACATTCTCTTAACATAAGGCAGGTAGAATCGCCTCCGATGAGGAACAAAAGCAGCGATACTGCTGACGTGCACTCTTTTTTACGTTTCTTCGAGGAGGACACACTTGAAAATTTGGACTGCGGCATTAGCCGGCGGCCTTCTGGCGGCAGGCATGACAATCGCCGCCCCCTCCACTTCGGCGCAGGCGGCTCCGTTTTTGGACACGCCGACGAACCACTGGGCGTATGAAGCCGTTCAGAACCTTGCCAAAAAAGGCATTATCATCGGCTATCCTGATGGCACCTACGGCGGCAAGCGCCCGATGACACGCTACGAATTCGCCGTCGCGATTGATCGGCTCCTGCGGACCATGGCAGATATGACTTCGCAGAACCCGCCGCCCGGCACACCGGCCCCGGCAGCCTTGACCCAGGACGAGCTGAACCAGGTGCAGGCACTGATTGACAAGTTCCGCCCGGAACTTGATACCATCCAGACAAATCTGCAAACCGCTCAGGACAACATTGATGCCCTCCGCGCCGATGTGCTTGACGCCAAAGCGCTGGCAAACAAAGCCCAGGACACGGCGAACAACTCCTATGGAGTCGGCTCCAGCCGCAAGTTCCAGATTTCCGGGTATGTCCAGGCCCGCTTCCAAAGCGCGGACGGCTACGGCAAGGGGTCCCAGGATCGCTTCCCACAGGGCATCAGCGGCAAAGCAGGCTCCTACAACGGCAACTACGCCCAGGGGGCCAATGTCAGCTCATTCGAGCTGCGCCGCGCTCGCTTGAAATTCACGGGAGCCTTGACCGACAACGCCAAATACGGCGTCCAGATTGACGCGTCCGGCGCAGTTACTGCTGGTGTCGGGCAAACGGCCAATCAGCAGGTCACTGTCCGCGAAGGCTATGTGGCTTACACGACAGGCGACGGTGATTCTTCTCGTAACCTGACGATTACAGCGGGACAGTTTGCCACCCCGTTCGGCTACATCCTGCCGGTTTCGTCCGCGACTTACCTGACCCCAGAGCGTCCGCTCGCGTTCAGCGAAAGCAACTCCGGCCTGTTCAATGCCCAGGACTACGATAAAGGCATTCAGCTTAGCTACAATACGTCTAGCCAGCTTGCGTTTATCCCTGCGGGCCTGAAGGTGACCATTGCCGGCGTCAATGGCGCGGGCCGCGTCGGCGAGAACTCCGACCGCAAGATTGACACGATCTACCGGATCGCCTACCAGTCGCCGAACAAGCTTCTTTCGCTGGGAACGTCTTATTATCTCGGACAAATCAAAGATCCGAACACCGGAGTCGCCGCTGCTTCGCTTTTGAACAACACCGGATCACGCTACACCGGCGCGAAGAAAGAGCTGCTCGGCTTCGACGGCCAGCTTGCCATCCCAACCGGAACCTCGCAGGTGTTTATTAACGCCGAGTATGTTGGCGGCATCTATGAAGAACGGACTTTCTTCACGGGAACGGGCAATTCGCTGACCAACGGCTCTGCACTTCAAACCGTGTACGCCAAAGGCAACCGGGTTGACGGCTACTACGTCCAGGGCGGTTACACGTTCGGCGCTGCCGGCACTCATGCCCTGACGCTGGTCGCTAACTACGACGTGCTAAAGCGAGGCGAAGGCAAAGCAAATGCGTTCAACACCGGCGGCAGCCAGTTCTATAAAGATGAGAACGTCGGCTACGGCGCACTTTACCAGCTTGACAAAGCCACTCGCTTCCGCCTGTGGTATATTCGCCCGACCGCAGTCGCCCATGATCCTGCGTTTGCCTCGCCGCCCAGGTACGGCCTGCTGACCGGCGAGCTTCAAGTCAAATTCTAGCATCGAATCTTTCAAGGAGAAAGTAACTTCCAGATGATGAAACTATCCACGCAATCACTGAAAGCAGCCACTGTCGCTGCCCTCGGCCTTGCAATTCTTGGCGGCGTCTCCGCGTCGGCGCAGGACCTGACCGGCGCCGGCGCGACATTCCCCGCGCCCCTGTACCTAAAATGGTTCCAGGAATACAAACAGCAGACCGGTGTCCAGATCAACTATCAGGCTATCGGCTCTGGCGGCGGCATCAAGGCAATTACCGGCCACACGGTTGACTTCGGCGCGACCGATGCCCCGATGAGCGCCGATGAGCTGCGGAATGCCCCCGGCATCCTGCATATCCCGACCGTCGCCGGTCCGGTCTGCATCGCGTATAACATTCCGGGGATCGGCCCCGGCCTGAGCCTGACCGGAGACGTCATCGCCGACATTTTCGAGGGCAAGATCACCAAGTGGAACGATCCGCGCATCGCGAAAATCAACAAAGGCACGAATATGCCGAACATGAACATCTTCACCGCGCACCGCTCGGACAGTTCGGGGACGACCAATATCTTCACCACCTATCTGAGTCAGGTCAGCCCCTCGTGGAAGGCAAATGTCGGCTCCGGTAAGGCGGTCCACTGGCCGGTCGGCCTTGGCGGCGGTAAAAACCAGGGTGTCGCCCAGCTTGTCAAGCAGAACGAAGGCGGCATCGGTTATATCGAGCTGGCGTATGCCGTCACGAACCATATCTACTATGCGGGGGTTCGCAACCAAAAGGGCAAATTCGTTTACCCAACCGTTGAAACCACAACGCTTGCAGCCTCGGGCGTCGACCTACCTCAAGACTTCCGCAAAGTCATCACCAACACTGCCGCGCCCGGCGGCTACCCGATTACCGGATTTACCTTCCTGCTGGTTTACAAGAACGGCACCAAGCCGGCGATGAAGAAGTTCCTTGAGTGGGCGCTCACGACAGGCCAGGGTGATGCCGGCCCGAGCCAGTACGCTCCTCTGCCGGTGAACGTCAAGACACGTGCCCTGGCTGCAGTCGCCAGCATTCAGTAAGTCAGAGCCATTTAGCTAAGTTCTCCTCGTGCTTTCCTGAGAAAGTACGGGGAGCCAACTTTTTGGAGAAGTTTTATCATGGCTGACCGCGTTTCTGGTGTTTCTCTTGGCAGCAATCCCCCCGCCACTGCTCCTGAAGTGCGGGTCGGATCAGCGCCGAAGCGAACCCGGCCTGTCACGGCGGCAGGTGTCGGTGACCTGATTTATTCCGGAATTACGTTTCTTGCATCGCTGAGCATCTTTGCCATTATCCTCTGGCTGTTATGGCAGCTTGTGTCTGCCAGCCAGCTTTCAATCCATCACAGCGGCTGGAGCTTTATCACGGGGTCGGACTGGAACGAGACAACTAATAGCTTTCATGCGAAGCCGTTTATCTTTGGAACGCTTTTCTCCTCGTTTATTGCCCTGGTGCTTGCGGTCCCTGTTTCAATCGGCGCGGCAATCTTTTTGTCGGAGCTGGCTCCGCGCTGGATTCGCACCCCGGCGACGTTTTTGATCGAGCTTCTCGCGGCAATCCCCAGCGTGATTTACGGCTTGTGGGGCATTTTCATTCTGATCCCGTTCCTGAAAGTTGCGGTTGTCGCGCCGGTCGAAAAAGCCGATTTGGCTCACAAGAAAATCATCGGCGGCCTCTTTGAAGGGCAGTCGGCAGGTTATTCGATGCTGGCGGCGGGGATGCTCCTTGCCATTATGGTCATTCCGTTTATTACGGCGGTCACCCGCGACATTCTTCGAGCCATCCCGCGCTCGCAGCGCGAAGGCTCCTATGCTCTTGGGGCGACTCAGTGGGAGACGATCTCAAAAGTCGTCATTCCCTATGCAAAATCCGGTATTATCGGGGCAATTGTGCTGGGTCTCGGGCGGGCGCTCGGCGAAACGATGGCGGTAACAATGGTGATCGGCAACCAGTCTCCAAATACGGCTTCGGGTATCTCGTTTTCCCTGCTGTCGTCCGGCTCTACGATGTCGAGTGTTCTGGCGAACAAGTTCAACGAAGCGTCTCCCGGCTTGAACTATTCGGCGCTGGTCGAAATTGCGCTCGTGCTGTTTTGCGTGACAATTTTAGTCAATATTGGGGCGCGTCTGCTGGTCTTCTACACAGCGAAAGACGTGCAGGGCCGAAAATAAAAGAGTAAAAATAAATGAGCGTTTCAATCACGCCTGAAAGCGGGCGCAGGCTTTCGGTCCGCAGAGGCAATGTCGCCCAGCGAAAGTTTGTCAACCGGATCATGCTGATACTGTGCATTCTTGCGGCGACCCTGGCAGTCACAATTCTCGGCTTGGTCCTGTTCTT
>JAYVVR010000370.1:0-3322 GCA_043786835.1 Armatimonadota bacterium
GTGTTTGACACGCCCGGAAGCCTCGCCTCCTCCCGGTGTCGCCCTTGCGACTAAAGGAAGAAAATTGCCATGAACGATGTCCCAATCCCCCAAACCGAACTCACACAAACCGAACCCTCAGCCGAAGAGTTGGTAGAAGCCTATCCCGCGGATTATACGCTCGGACCGCCCGAAGACGAAACTGAAGCCGAACTGAACGAGGCAGATGCAAACGACGACCAGCGGCAGGAAGTGGCCCGACCTGAGTATGTGCCGAAGCCGCTGGTCGCGATTGTCGGACGGCCGAATGTCGGCAAGTCTACCTTGTTCAATAGATTGGTGGGCCGCCGGATCGCCATTGTTGACGACACGCCCGGTATCACCCGCGACCGCTTGTATGCAGAAGGCGACTGGAACGGGCGCGAGTATACGCTCGTTGACACCGGCGGCATCCAGATGTTTGACCCCGACCCGCTCAAATCCCAGATTCGAATGCAGGCCGAGATCGCGATGGAAGAAGCCGATGTCATTGTCCTCGTGGTAGACACAACGGTCGGCCTGACGTCCGATGACAAGGAACTCGCCAATGCCCTGCGCCGCTCGCCGAAGCCGCTGATTGTGATCGCCAATAAAGTGGACAACGGCGACATGGAAAACCGTAATGTCGCGGAAGTTTATGCGCTCGGCCTGCCCCATGTCTTTCCCGTCTCGGCCCTCGGCGGGCGCGGCGTCGCCGATGCGCTTGACGCGATTGTCGAGCGGTTCCCACCTGCCCCGCTGATGACCGAGAACCCCCCGGAAGACGACCGGATCAAGATTGCGATTATCGGCCGGCCGAATGTCGGAAAGTCGTCGCTGCTAAACTGCATTCTGGGCGAAGAACGCGCGATCGTCTCGCCAATCGCCGGCACAACCCGTGACTCGACCGATACAGCGTTTGTCTACAAGTCGCCGCAGGGAGAACGCGAAGTTGTCTTGATTGATACGGCGGGAATCCGCCGGGCCGGCAAGATTCAAGGCAGTGTTGAGTATTACACGGTGCTGCGGGCGGTGCGGGCGATTGAACGCGCCGATGTCGTTATGCTAGTGGTAGACGGCGTTGACGGCGTCACCGATGGCGACAAGCGAGTGGGTGGCTACGCCCATGAAGCAGGCCGGGCGGCGATTGTCGTGGTCAACAAGTGGGATTTAGGCCGCAAAGAAGTTCTGGACGAGATGCCCGGCCAGAACCCGATGAGTGTCTTTTCGGAAGAACTTCGCGACGGAATGCACTTTCTCGCCTACGCGCCGCTCGCGTTCACAAGCGCCGTCACCGGCAAGGGTGTCACGGCGGCGCTTGATGCCGCGCTTGACGCTGCCGAAGCTCATTCGATGCGGATTCCGACGGGCGAGCTGAACCGAATTGTCCGAGACGCAGTTGACGCCCACCCCTACAACGAAAAGGGCCGGTCACTGAAAATTAAGTACGCGACCATGCCGACAGTCAAGCCGCCGACAATCGTAATGTTTGTCAATGACCCGGAGCTGATGCACTTTTCGTACCTGCGCTATTTAGAGAACCGCATTCGGGAAACGTATTCGTTTGAGGGAACGCCGCTGCGGATCCAAGTGCGAAAAGCCGCGAAAGACAAAACTGAGGAAAAAGGGAAATGACCCAAGTCGCTAAAATGCGCTTTGTCAGTCTCTTGAAGCCGAAGGAGCGCGGTATGATGGTTCTGCACGACGATGGAACATTTCAGATTGTGCCGAGTGAGGAGCTGCGCGATGAGATGTCCCGGATGGAAGAAGTCGCCTTGCACCGGGCCAAGCTGTTCGGCACCAATCTCGGCCTCGGACTCGTGACTCTCGGCGCTCTTGCGCTTGGGCTAGGCTGGCTCGTCGGGCGTATCTTCGGCAAACTCGGGTATTCGCTCGGCAAGCCCCGCCCGGTAGACGAGGTTTTGCTCACGCGCACGGAAAGTGGCGGGGTCAAGCTGACGCTGCGCGGCGCGAACCGCTTGCAGGTAGTCCAGATGGCCTGGAACACCGACGAGGTGCTGCAAGCCGAAGCCGACAATTTTCTGGCGAAGTTTGAGGCAATGAAGAAGCCCCCCCGCCCCCAATAATGGGGGAGCGATACGGAACAGTTTGGCTCCCCCATTATTGGGGGCGGGGGGGACTCCTACTCCTCTTCCCCGGCGTATCGCGCCAGCGTTTCTTTGCGAAACGCGGCGTAATTGTCCGCGGCGATCGCGGCCCGAATGCCGGCCATAAGCTGACCGTAATGGGCCAGATTGTGGTAGGTTGCCAGACGCGACGCTAAAATCTCGTCGCATTTGTAGAGATGCCGGATGTAGGCGGCTGAATACTTTTGGCAGACACGGCAGGGGCAGTTCGGATCCACCGGGCCGAAATCGGCTGTGTATTTGCTGCCCTTGATATTGATCCGGCCTAAAGTGGTGTACAAAGTCCCGTTGCGGCCTAGACGCGTCGGCAAAACGCAGTCAAACATATCAACGCCCTGCGCAACTGCGTCCAGCAAATCGCGCGGTGTCCCGACACCCATTAAGTAGCGCGGCTTATGCTCCGGCAGATGCGGCACACTCCATCCGACTGCCTCCTGCATTTGCTCCGGCGACTCGCCGACCGACACCCCGCCGACCGCGATCCCCGGCGTGTCCATCGATGCCACGAACTGGGCGCTTTCCACCCGTAGGTTCTCGTAAGTTCCACCCTGAGCGATCCCAAACAAAAGCTGATTTGTGTCTGCCGAGCCGTGATACGCCACGCACCGCTGAAGCCACCGATGGGTCCGCTCCGTCGCCTCCCGCGTTGCTTCCTCCGTGCAGGGAAACGGCGGGCATTCGTCAAAGGCCATGATAATGTCCGCGCCGAGGGCATGCTGGACTTCAAGCGAGCGTTCCGGGCTAAAGAAGTGCTTGGAGCCGTCCAAATAGGACTGAAACATCACGCCATCTTCGGTGATCTTGCGTAATTCTTCCAGTGAGAACACTTGAAAGCCCCCGCTGTCCGTCAGCATCGCCCCATCCCAAGCAATAAACTGGTGCAGCCCTCCCGCCGAGCGGACCAGCTCCGGCCCCGGCCTGAGATAGAGATGGTAAGTATTGCCGAGAATGAGCCGAAAGCCCATCTCCCACACTTCCTCCTGGGTCATCGCCTTGACCGTCCCGCGTGTTCCCACCGGCATAAAGACCGGCGTTTCAATCGGCTCGGGCGCATGGGGCAGCGACAGCAGCCCACCCCGTGCATTGGTGTCGGACGAGCGGTGCGTCACGTTAAAGATAGTCATGGAAAGAGTGTACCTGAACGTGTTCCAGAGCGTCAGCGCGTGGGCTTGGTGCTA
>JAYVVR010000371.1:0-3311 GCA_043786835.1 Armatimonadota bacterium
GTATGATTTGGGTACGCTCAACCTGCCGGGCGGGAGCAGTGCGGGAGTGCGCCAGATGTTCTACAGTGGTGCGCTCAGCGTCAGTCAGGGATCGGAGACGAATTACCATACCGTTAGTATACCACACTTACCGGATGCACCACTAAGTAGCCGAAGACGCCAAAAAGCACCGCTTCGCGGGGCTAAGATTAGAGATTCCTAGTCCCGCGAAGCGGTACTTGCTGGCCGCAGGCCGGTTAGCCGTGCGTTTCAACGCATGGTATCTGGCTGACTTTTCTTGCTGACGTGACTTTCCATTGCTATCGTGATATAATCAGCCCACCACACGATGACTTCGACTACACCATTTGTCCAAATCAGCGGGCTGAGTAAAGCCTATGGCGGCGTTCCAGCGCTCACCGATGTCAGCCTGACAATAGAAGCCGGGGACGTTCATTCGCTGATGGGCGAAAACGGCGCGGGCAAATCCACGCTGATTAAGTGCCTTTCCGGCGTCCTCAGTCCCAGTGCGGGCGAGGTGCGCGTGGACGGGAGTATCCTCGCGCCCGGCGATCTTCGCGCCGCCGAAAGAGCGGGCATCGCCGCGCTGCATCAAGAGTCTACAGCATTCCCCCATCTGGACGCTGTGGACAACATCTTTGTGGGCCGCGAACTGCGCCGTCCCGGCGGGCTGCTGGACAGGCCGCGCATGAAGCGCGAAACGCAGGCTTTGCTGGACAGATTGGGCGAACGGATTGACCTGAAGCGCCCGCTGGAAGAATTGCCCCTGGCCCAGCGTCAGATGGTCGGTCTGGCGCGGGCGCTTTCGCAGCGCAGCCGCCTGCTGATCATGGACGAGCCGACGGCCTCGCTGTCCACTCGCGAGACGGAGATACTTTTTCGGATTATTCGCCAGTTGCAAAGTGAAGGCGTCGCGATCCTCTATATCAGCCACCGCCTGGAAGAAGTCTTCGCGCTGGCGAGCCGTGTCACCGTCCTGCGGGACGGGCGGCTGGTGGAAACGCGCCCCCTCGCCGAGATCACGCGGGACGGCTTGGTGCGGCTGATGGTGGGCCGCGAACTGCTGGCAGAGGAGCAAAGCGAAGACTACGCAGCGCAGGGCGAGGCCATACTGGAAGTTCGCCATCTCACTCGCGCCGGTCAATACCACAATATCTCGCTGGATGTCCGTGCCGGGGAGATTGTCGGGCTGGCGGGATTGATTGGCGCGGGCCGCTCAGAAGTGGCGACAGCGATCTTTGGGATTGAGCCGCCGGACACCGGGACAGTGGCGATTCAAGGTCAAGTCTTACCGCCCGGCTCGGTTCCGGCGGCGATTGCGCGAGGCGTCGCGCTCGTACCAGAGGATCGGCAAAAACAGGGGCTTGTCCTGCCGCTCTCAGTCGGCTCCAATCTGCTGCTGGCCGTGATGAAGTCGCTGACAACCCGAGGATTCCGGTCGCCGCGCAAAGAGCAAGAAACAGTCGCTAGACTGATGCAGGGCCTGTCGGTCAAGGCCGCTGGCCCGGCGATTGCCGCTAACACTTTGTCGGGGGGCAACCAGCAGAAGCTATCTTTAGGAAAGTGGCTGGCGACAAAGCCGCGCGTGCTGATTTTAGACGAGCCAACTCGCGGGGTAGATGTCGGCGCAAAAGCGGAAGTTTACCGGCTGGTTCGGCGGCTGGCCCGCGAGGGCATGGCGACGCTCTTGATCTCCTCTGATTTGCCGGAAATACTCGCTCTCAGTGACCGCATTCTGGTCATGCGGCAGGGACAAATCGCCGGGGAACTGGCGCGTCAGGACGCCACAGAAGAGAAGATTCTGGCGCTTGCCCTGCCATCCGGGCCACAGGAGGCGTTGATTTGACCACGCTCAGAGACCTGCTGACGCGGCAGCGCGAATACGGCGTGCTGGCGCTCCTGCTGTTGACACTTGCGGTAGTCGGGGCGATCAATCCGGCGTTTTTGAAGATAGGCAATCTGCGCGACATGCTGGTGCAGGATGCGCCGGTCGTGATTGTCGCCTGCGGCATGACGTTGGTGGTCGTGCTGGGCGAGATAGATATTTCCGTGGGCAGCCAGATGGCGCTATTGGCAACCGTGCTGGGCCTGCTCACATCCCCCAGCCATGCCCACTGGCCGGTTGCCACCGCTGTTGCTGCGGCGCTCGGATTGGGAACGCTGCTTGGCCTCATTAATGGCCTGCTGGTGACATTCGGGCGGATGCCGTCTATTATTGTCACGCTGGGCATGCTGACGGTGCTGCGGGGCGTGAGCCTAGCACTGCTGAACGGGCAAGACATCACTGATCTGCCTGTGGGCCTGCGGGTGTTCGGCATCGGGACTTTTCTGGGCCTGCCGATCAGCCTGTGTACGGCTTTGGTTGTGGTCGGCCTAACTGTGGCGCTGGCGAGGGAAACACCGTTGGGACGGCGCATTTACGCGGCGGGCAGCAACCCGGAAGCGGCCCGATTGGCGGGGCTGCCAACGCCGCGGCTCAAATTGTTTGCCTTTACCCTCACCGGATTTCTGACGGCGGTTGCGACTATTGTCCATCAAACGCAGTTCTCAGTCATTCAAGCCGGTGTCGGGCAGGGGTTTGAACTGCTGGTCGTCACAGCGGTGGTGGTCGGCGGAACATCCATCAGCGGCGGGCGGGGAACGATATTGGGGTCGTTCCTGTCGGCCCTGATGCTGGGAATGGTCGGCTCCATGCTTATCTTCCTGCGCCTGGGCGTCTCAGCAACCTACTGGGAGCGAGCAATTCAGGGCGCATTTATTTTAGTGGCCGTGCTGGCGGACCATCTTGCACGTCAGCGACGCCCGCGCCGGGAGGCCGCGCCATGAAGCTTCCGCGCGGCTTGCCGGGACGGCAGGAATTGGTTCTGCTGGGGCTTTTGATTGGCCTACTGCTTTTAGCGGGGCGGCTGGCTCCTGACTTTTTGACGGCTCGCGCTCAGATTGAGCTGTCCACCCATGTCTGGGAACTGGCACTGCTGGCTTTGCCGATGACATTGATTATCCTGACCGCCGGGATTGACCTTTCTGTCGGCTCCACCATGGCTCTGTGCGCGGTGGTCTTCGGGTTGACATTTCACGCAGGCTGGCCGGTTGCGTTAGACGCTGCATTGGCGCTGGCTGTCGGCGCGGCGGCAGGGGCTTTGAACGGCGTGTTTGTCGCCTTTGTCCGGGTTCATCCGCTGATTGTCACCCTGGCAACACTGGCGGCGTACCGGGGCATCGCAGAGGGAATCAGCCTCGGCGTGCCGTATTCCGGCTTTCCTCCTAGCTTTGCGTTTCTCGGACAGGGCAGCGTAGGCGGCATTCCCGTC
>JAYVVR010000372.1:0-3284 GCA_043786835.1 Armatimonadota bacterium
CTATCTACTCCTGCGCCGGTGGGAATCGTGTTGTTGCTGTTATAGCCGTAGGAGCTAAAAGCGGCAGCCCCAGCAGAGTCATCCGGGCAGATAAAGACCTGCTTACTTTGAACGTAATTGTAAAGCTGCCCAGCCCACCCGTTGCCGCCAGGAAAGGAAAAGTTAACTCCACTCGGATTCTTTTCTTCATTGTCTTGAACGTACTGAGTAAAGGCAAGGCCAAGCTGCTTCATGTTGGACAGGCAGCTTGTTCGGCGGGCGTTTTCGCGGACTTTCTGAAACACAGGGAATAAAATTGCAGCCAAAATCGCGATAATCGCGATGACGACGAGCAGTTCAATAAGAGTGAAGCCAGTGCTTCGTGTGCGGCGTTCCATGTTCATTCTCCTTGGTGATGTAGCAGATGCGGAATCAAACGGTCAAAACGCGTAAGGGGTATTTGTCCAATGCACAGGGCATTCGAACAAAAGGGGCAGCATTGCCGGCTTCCCGTAAAGGTTTACGGGAGGCAAAATTTATTATATGCGAAGTCCTTTTATTTGTCAAGGCTTTTTGATGGGCGGCGCAAAATATATTTTTTGAACGGAGAGTGAAAACCCTCCAGGCCCCAATCATGCGGGAGCAGATGAGATATAGGCAATCTCTGTTCCGTGTCGCTCCCCCATTATTGGAGGCTGGGGACTCTGGCTTCCCTAGAACGGCCAGTAAAAAAACGCTCTGCTGGTCGGCACTGGCATCGGACGCATCCAGGGAAAAGCTCTGGGCATGGCTTTTCGTATAGACGGCCCGCGCCACCACCCTGTGCCCGGCGTCAATGTTCAGCACCCGAAATGTCCGGGCCACTTTGCCGAGGTCCCCCATCCTGCCGGCGGGGCCGTAGAACGACATCCACGGCCCCGCGGCAGGAGAGCCGCGGCCCGGCCCCACGGCAGTCCCGGCAGACGGCAGCACAGCAGTCCGAGAGCGAGCGCCGGGCCGAATTTTCGGTGTCTACGGATAGTTTGCAATGAGCGAGATCTCTGAGGAGAAGTACGGCGGCAGCGTGCCCCAGACATTGACTTTATTCGGGTCAAGATTTGTCGTATAGAAATACTTGTAGCCATGCGAAATGGACTGGGAGATTGCACCATTCAGATCGCTTGTGTTCGTATGGATCAGCGCGGCCTGCGTATAGCTTGCCGTGTTCGCTTGGAAATTTAAGTTTGCCCAGTTATTCGTCGGGGAGTTCGCGGCATACGCATAGGTGTTCTCGA
Source organism: Armatimonadota bacterium (assembly GCA_043786835.1). Classification (GTDB taxonomy): domain Bacteria; phylum Armatimonadota; class Armatimonadia; order Armatimonadales; family Capsulimonadaceae; genus JANXMY01. The sequence goes on from JAYVVR010000372.1 coordinate 1,254, forward strand.
ATGTGCAAGTGATGTCGGCAAGGCCGACATATTGGGCCTGGTTGGAATAGACCTGGCCGCCGGGATTTGTGATAATTCGCAGGTAGGGATAGTGGCCGCGTATCCAGCCGATAAGCTGAGAATAGTAGCCGCCCGCCGGGATAACCTGAACCGAAGTGTTAATCGTACCGTCCGCATTCACGAAGCTGCGGTCGGTGGGCGCAAGACTTTGGCCGTTGGGAAAGGTCGCGGGGGTCGGGTAGGCGTTCGAATCAGTGATCTCGTAGCGCGGCACGAACTCATCAATGAAAATGCCGCTCAAATTGCCGTAGCCGTCGACCCACGCGCTGACATCCGCCTCGACAGCCGCGAGGGACCGAAACTTAGCCGAGCCGGACGGCTGGGCCAGCGTGTGAACATAGCCGAAGATTTCGCCGTTCTGGGCGACAATCGGGTCCCACACCGCTGCCGCGGTGGCCCAGTCGGCGGCATTCGTGAATGGGCCGGACAGGGGACCAGTGACAACCACAAAGTAGTCGTTGTAAACACTACTGGTGCCGCGCGTGAATGTCGCAGCGTTTTCTTTCAGAATATTCCAGCTGGTCGCATCGGTGAGCGGCAGATAGGCAGGAATGATCACGCCATCGGCGGATGCCTTCGGGGCGAGGGCGCCGAGTGCAAGCGCCGCGAGAGAAAGCAGCAGCACGTTCTTCAGGCAAGTTTTCAGTGTAAGTTGAAACATCAGCAGGTTCCCTTCAGATTCGTCAGTGTTGCCGTAAACGCTTACGGAATAAATTATCATAACACAGCTTACGGTTTCTGTCAAGAGAAAGCAAATTTATTTTCTCGGGTTTCTTTTCGCTCCCACAAATTTAACGCTTATTTAACGGTGGGACTGTATACTAAGGCAGAATTCGTTCAGCTATGCCCATATTGGAAAGGCAAATCTTATGTCCAGCACACGCACACTTTTCTCGCTCGGCCTCACCGCCGCTGCCGCCCTCCTTTTCCTCCGGCCCGTCTCCGCCGATACATTCACTACGGTTGACTTCCCTGGCGCAGCCTCGACCCGCGGCCTTGCCGTCAATGACAACGGCGACATGGCCGGCGTGTTCACCACGAGCAGCGGGGCGACCCAGGGTTATAAGCGCTACGCGAACGGCACTTACAGCGCGGCGCTCGTAGATCCGAACGACAATCAAAACCAGACCCTAACCTATGGCATCAACAATGCCGGCACGATTGTCGGAGAATATCTCAACCGCAATTCCAGCGGCACCCAGATTTACCACGGCTTTTTCCTGAAAAACGGTGTTTATACGACATTCGATGTCGGCGGCCCATTCTCAACCGCTATTTATGCCATAAATAACGCCGGCGACTTCGCGGGCAGCTACGGCAGCAGTGTTCAAACGGAGGCGGGGTTCGTGGATGTCGGCGGCACTCTGACCGAGTTTGCCGGCCCGGCAGGGAACACTGGTACTTATCCCGCCGGCATAAACGACAGTGGCGTCGTCGTCGGACGCTATCTGGACGGCTCCAGCCGGAGCCACGGCTTTTTTCGCAGCCCCGTTTCCGGTATTCTGACCCCGGTAGACTATCCCGGCGCGGCCCAAACATCTATCAATTCAATCAACGACGCAGGGACGATGGTGGGCTACTATGTAGACGGCAGCGGCGGTTACCACGGCTTTTTCGATAAAGGAGGCGTCTTCACTCCGTTCAACGTGCCCGGCGTTCAGTCCACCTCGATTGTCTGCATCAGCAATAAAAACGTCATTGTCGGCAACACCACGGATTCTTCCGGGATATTCCACGGCTTTTTTGACGCACGAACACCGGCGACGGACCACCTGCTCTGGACCAATACCAGTGGGCAGGCGTCCCTTTGGACGATTGCACCGCTGAACGGCACCTACACGTACCGTGAGTACGGGCCGTTCACCGGCTACACGGCAAAAGCTATCGCCGACGGCGGCACCGACGGCCTCACACGCGTTCTGTGGACCAAAACCGACGGCAGCGCCTCGCTTTGGGGTCTCAACAACACCA
>JAYVVR010000373.1:0-9179 GCA_043786835.1 Armatimonadota bacterium
GCGCTTGGTCTGTTTGAGACGGCCCGTATGGTCAGCCCGATTGAAGGCAGCGACGGCAACACCGAGTTTCTTTTACGACTGAAAAAGCGCCATGACTGAAATTCAAACTCAAGAGCTAATTGCAGCGGCACGTGAGGCCCAGATTGCGGCTTATGCCCCATATTCCAGTTTCTCTGTCGGTGCAGCGGTACTGCTCGACGACGGCACGGTTTATACGGGCTGCAACATCGAAAACGCGTCGTTCGGCCTGACCGTCTGTGCCGAGCGGGTCGCGGTCTTTAGCGCGGTCTCTGCCGGACACATGGACATTGTCGCCATAGCCGTATCCACCTCCGCCCCAAAGCTTTGCAAGCCCTGCGGCGCGTGCCGCCAGGTGATCGCCGAGTTTTCCCGCGTCAGCAGCCCGATTATCATCATCTCGACCACCCTCTCCGGCCTGTCCGCGACTGATACGATCACCAGCCTGCTCCCCGATAACTTCACCCTGCTGTGACCCGGCAAAAGGGCGCTGCAAGCAGCGCCCCTGCGTCCTCCCCTATTCTCACTCTCGTCTTTCTTAAAGAGAGGGTCGCCGAGAAACGAGCAGGGGGAGGTACTACGACACGCTGAACTCGATTCGCAGCCTGAGAAAACTCTGCACAGGCTGACCATCGCGTGTTGCCGGGCGAAATGTCCAGCGCTTTGCGGCATCGAGTGCCAAGGAATCAAGTGTCTGATTGCCTGTAGACGATACTGTTTTGACGCTGGCCGTGCCGTCCGGATGAACTGTAAAAAGGGCGTCAAACACCGTATTCAGATCGCCGTCCTGTAAATCTTCGGGGATAGACGGCTTCGGCTGAGACACCGGCACGGCGGCGGTCACGACCGGCGCGGCAGGCGGCGGAGGCGGCAAAACGGGCCTTACTACGGGCGGCGGCGGCGGGAGTGGCGGAGCAGCAGGCGGCGGGGGAGGCGAAACGGGCAGCGGCACAGGAGCAATCGGCACGGGCGGCGGCGTGACCGAACCGCTGCCCGACCCACTGATTCCGGCATCGCCTTCGCCATTTCCCCCATTTGCTCCCACGCTTGGCCCTGCCGCGACCACTTTGACCGGCGGCGGACCGCTCGGGGTACGTCGGGATGCTGCCGGGTGCGCGGCGGTTTTGCGGCCTGCCGCTTTAGGTTTAGCGACGGCTTTCTTTGCCGTTTTCTTCGGCGGCGCGACCCGCTTTTCGGGCGGCGGCAGCTTGATCATCTCCACCTGCGTCAGCTTCTGCCCGCCGATGCTTTTGAAGACGCCGAGCTGAGCGAGAATCGGCAGGAGAATTGCATTGATGATGACTGCCAGCCCGATCATTTTCGGCAGCAGCGTGTTTTTTTGTCGTCGTCGGCGCATGACAGGTTCCTTGTGGAGGAGCGAAGAAGCGCGTGGGAATGGAATCCTACGCTACGGGGCGCAGACGCCCAGTAACCGCCTTCGCGGGTACAGGATAACAATAATCGGTTCTTTGCCCGCGAAGGTGGACAGTAGGCGATTCGCCACACAGCATCGCAATTTATTGCCGCCTTCTTGTGGGCCGTGTTCGCTGCTTGCCGCATCATGTCTGCGTCGCAAACGCAAACCGCTCGGCACCGGCCTTGCTGGCATTGTCCATGACGGAAATCAGAACGCCGTGCTTGGAGTCTTTGTCGGCGTTAATCACAACCAGCGTTCCTGCCGAAACACCGAGGGCTTTGAGAGCGGCAGTCTCGTCCAAGAGCGCAATGGGCCGCGTGTTCAGGTGGAGGTCTCCGGCGGCATTGATCGTAATCGTGACATTCTGCGCTGAGTGCTTCTGGCCTGTCGCGGCTTTCGGCAGGTTCACCGGCAGGCCGTTTTGAACAGCGAGCGCCAAAGATGCGACGATAAAAAACATCAAGAGAAACATCATGGTGTCAATCATCGGAATGATGATGATCTCGGCTTCTTCCGGCTGACGCCGGGCGCGGACTCGCATCATTTAGGCTACCCTCCCCGTCAGGAAGTTCGTCAGCTCCGTGCCGTAGTATTCCATGTCCTCAACAAAGCGCTTGACTAGGTTGCCGAAGTAATTGTAGAAGACAAGGCCGATCACGGCGATCCCGATGCCGGTGGCGGTCGAAACAAGCGCTTCGCTGACACCGCCCATGACAGCAGTCGGCGACGACAGTCCCGATTTCGAGATCTCTTTAAACGACGTAATCATGCCCGCAATTGTCCCAAGAAGCCCGAGCAGGGGCGCGATGGAAATAATCGTTCGCAGGCCGAGCAGATAATTTTCGAGTGCCGGGACTTCATTCGCGGCTTCCTGCGACATCGCCATGTCAATCGTCTCCGCAGGCCGGTCGGCATTTTTGAGGCCCCGCGCAAAGATACGGGCGTAGGGAGTTTTTGCGTCCTCCATCAGCCGGGCCGCCGCCGCGCCGTGGTCGCCGGGTTTGTACGTTTCTTTGATTTCGTCGAGCAGCGTTTCTGGGTCAATCGAAGTGGCTTTGCGGAACGTATAAAGGCGTTCCAGAATGATGCCGACGGCGATGATCGAGCAAAAAATCAAGGGGTACATCATAAACCCGCCCTGATGCAGGTATGTCACGAATGCGTTCATAATTGTTGGTTTCCTAAATTGTGGACGTAGGAGCGAGGAAGTAAACTTCACTCGCTGTTAGCGTTATACTTCGTACACAAGAGCGGCACAGGTTTGGTTTCTTGTCGTCCGAAGGACGCTTTTTCCAGCAAGTGAAGTTGACTTCCTCGCTTCCCCTCTTCGCTTTTTCCTAAAAACTCTGCGTCAGCTTAATTCCGTAGGCCCGGCCCTGGCCGTATTCGACATTCGAGAACGGCCCGGCTTGCTTGATGACGTAGCCGTGGTTCAGCAGATTGTTGACGGTGAACGCGATTTGCATCGTGCCGAGCGTCGTGCCAACCCCGAAGTTCAGGATCGTATGTACCGGGACACGCAGATAGTTGATGGTCACTGGAAAGGGGCTGCCCGACGCGTCTAAAATTGGATTTCCGTCGGGACCAAGCCGGTCAATCTCGCCGTAGGGGAACCCGGAGCCGTATTCGCCGTCGAGAGTCGCATACGCCCCGCCCCGGCTGTACGACACCCCGAACGACGCCGTATGGGTCTGGTCATGGTCGGCGTTGAAGTAGTTTGCGGGCGACTCACCGAGAAGCCCGCCGCTGATTGGCCCGGCTCCTTTGGCCCATGACCGGGCGTAATTTGCGTAGTACGAGATGTTTCGCGTCAGCGGCCCGTCTACCGCCACTTCAATCCCGCGCGAGTAGCCCCTGGCGAAGTTGATCGGGATGTCAATCTGGGTCGCGCCGAAAACCTGGTCGTCAATCGTGTTCTTTTGGGCACGGTAGTAGGCATCCAATGAAATAGCAGTGCCGGACTGGGTATGGGTTTCGCCGATCTCGAAGAAGTCATCGCGCTCGGGCTGGAATGGCTTAATAGAAACGGCGGAAGTGCTGAGATGCTTGACGTTTTCGATAGCGACGGGCTGAAACAGGCGGTCATAGTAGGCGTGGAGCTGATCTTTCCCGGCAGTGTAAGTGATATTCAGGCGCGGGGATACCTGAGACGTCGTGATATCGGCCTGATGTGTATCGTAGCGCAGGCCGTAGTTAATCAACGTTCGGCCTGTCGTCCAATCGTCCTGAGCATAGACGCTCTTGTCGCCGCCGGACAGATGCCGGGCGTCGAGAATCGTCGGCTGATTATTCGCCGGGTCAGCCTGGGGGACACCGAACGAGTTAAAGAACTGGCTGCCGCTGACGGTGTTGATATCAAATCCCAGCTGGACTTTGTGCGATTTACTCACACGCGCGACATAGTCCGTCCGCAGCCCCAAATAAGTCGCCTGCTGGTCTTCGGTGGTCGTGGCGAGGCCCGACGTATCGGTCGAGCCGGGGTCCGGGATTAGGTCCGCCGGGCTGCCGAAGTAACGAAGCTGGGACTTATGGGAATAGAATGCCACACGAAGTGTGTTCGGGCCTGTCAGATGGCTCCAAATCAGATTGGCGAATGCCCCGTTTTCTTTCTGGATGTCGTTCTGCCCGACCTGCTGGCGTGTCAGCTCATTGGGAACCTGAATTGTCGCCCCCGACGTGCCAATATCGAGCGTGAGGCGGTTGGACGGCCCGCTTTGCAGGTCGAACTTGCCGAAGCCGACATTTTCCAGGCCCGCGTCGTGCAGCGGCGTCTGGGTCAGCGGACTGAGCCGGAAGTTGTTCGAGCTGCGGATGCCCGACAGAAAGTAAGAGAAACTTGGACTGCCGCCGCCGACCTGTGCCGTAGTCTGATAGTCGCTGTAGCTCTGGCCGATCTGCTGGACAAACCCGTTGGGCCTGCCCGTGCCGGCTTTTGCCGTGACATCAAAAATGGCGGCGAGCTGCCCGCCGTACTCGGCTGGGAAGCCGCCGGTGTAGATGCGAAGCGTTTGAATGTCTTTCGGGTTAATGAGATCACTGAACGACCCCGAAACATTCGATGGCAGCGGTGCCCCGTCCAAATAGTACGAATACTGCCCATGTGAACCACGAATATGGATCGCGCCACTCGGAGCGGACGCCGCCCCTGCGATCGAGCTTGCGATAATCGAGTTCAGACTTGTCGAATTCGGCTTGTTTTCAATCGCTTTTGCCCCAAGTGAGGTCGCGCTGCCTGCGGTGCGCGGCACAAGGACAAGGCGGCGAGCGCCGATACGGATAACGATAACCGGAGCAGTGTTCGGGTCAAAGATATTGGTCGTGCCGTTTATTGTAATCGTCGGTGCGGGTGCGGTTTGGGCAGCGGCAAGACGCGGCAGAGCTGCCAGACAGACAGCCGCCGCAATGGGTACACGGAGCATGGTGGATAGATCCCCTCACAGGTTCATTAGAAAGACAGAGAAGTCAGCAGAACGTGGTGGAGGTCGGGGGTGCACGCGAGGCGCGGCTGGGCAGGGTGAGCGCGATGATGGATGGAACGACAGTGCAGCGGCGCCAGTACGCTGCAAACAACGGCACTTGAACGCGGCAGACGGATAGTGTTCGGCCCTGCAAGCCTTGTGTCCATTCGCAGGCAGCACAGGTGTCCAAAGGCGCGGCAGCAGTCTGCCGATGCAGGCCAGCCGGCCCATGTCCCGCCACGGCAAGGGTTTCCGTATGGTGCAGGACACCGGCAGTACCCATCCAGGCGCAGACCAGCATCAGCAGCCAGGCGGTGGCGCGGCGCGTGATATTCGAGTGGCGGCGGGAAAAAATCATAAGCACTTTATTGTACCACGATTGACACAGAAAAGTGCCCGAATGGAAATTGGAGACCTGCCGCACTGCGAAGTGAAGAATGAACGGAGCAAGGCAGTCGGTCATCAGTCCTTCAAGCAGGAAAACGGGCCACAAATGCCGAAGAGCTGTGCTATCACCCATTTTGCTGCCAGGAGAGGACAATTTCAATGAAGATCGGCATATTTACGGCACTATTTCATGACAAACCGCTAGAAGAAGCACTCGACTTGATCGCTGAAGCCGGCATTCAGGCCGTCGAGCTTGGCGCGGGCGCGTACCCAGGCTCACGTCATCTCGACGATTTCGGCGGTGTCCAAACACTTATCAAAGACGCCGGCGCACGAAAAAAGCTGCGCCATGCGATTGAAAGCCGGGGCCTGACACTTGACTCGCTTTCAGTTCACGGCAACCCACTTCACCCAGATAAAGCTATTGCCGACGACCACCACACAGCGTTTACGAACGCGGTTCTGCTGGCGGAAGCGCTGGAACTGGAAGTCGTCAACGGCTTCTCTGGCTGCCCCGGCGACGGCCCCCGGTCGAAGAACCCAAACTGGGTGACCTGCGCCTGGCCCGACGAATTCCGGGATATTTTAGACTACCAATGGAAGAAAGTCGCAATCCCGCACTGGCGTCGGCAGAACAAGTTCTTGAAAGACCACAAGGTCAAGTTCGCGATTGAAGCCCATCCCGGCTTTCTGGTCTACAACCCCGAAACCCTGCTCCGGCTCCGCGACGCCGCCGGGCCGCAGATCGGCGCAAACTTTGACCCGTCTCATTTTTGGTGGCAGGGCATTGACCCGATTGCCGCCGTACGCGTGCTGGGTGCAGCCGGCGCGGTCTTCCATGTCCATGCCAAAGACACCCGCATTGACCCCTACAACGCCTCTATCAATGGTACACTTGATACCAAATCCTACGGTGACGTTCTGCATCGCTCGTGGACATTCCGCGCCGTCGGCTACGGCCATGCCCTAACGTGGTGGCGTGATTTCGTTTCCAACCTCCGTATGATCGGCTACGACGACGTGCTTTCGATTGAGCATGAAGATAGTTTAATGTCTACCCGCGAGGGCCTTTACAAAGCCATGGAAACACTCAAAGCATCGGTCATTGCTGAACAACCCGGCGAAATGTTCTGGGCAAAAAACTGAAGCGAGAGGAAATAAATCGTGGATGATATGCTGCATGATCTTATTGACTGCCAAGTGCAGGTACTGTCAATACGTGGAGATGTTGAAGTCATCGATACGGGAGCATTAAAATCTTACGACGGAAATTGGCTATGCCTGGACCGCAATGGAGGCTTGCTATATTTCAGCATCAGATGGATTCGATTGATCAAACCATTGTGAGGAATAACGCCCTGCCGAGGTATCGGCGGGGCGTTATTGTCGTCGGAAAGGGCGTGGGAGTAAACTCCTGCGCTGTGGGGCGAAGCGCCCAGTAGCCGCCTGCACGGGTACGGATTAGGATTTCGTCTCTGTTCGGCTCTTTCTCCATGAAGGCGGTCACTGGGCGTCTGCGCCCCACAGCGTAGGAATTTATTCCCACGCTTCCTATTGCCGCTCTCATTCCACGCTTCATACCGGAAGCAGCATCCCCATTACTAAAGTTATGCTATATCAATCCGGCAAATCACTTAGCCGTTCGGGTCGTCGATCAGTGCCTGCAAACGCGCCGCAAGCTCCGGCGGATAACGCTTAGTCCAAGAAGAGTCAATCAGACCAATATCCAGAAGATCGAGTAGGTGCGTCTTGTCTTTAATACGAAACGCTGTCAACTTGATTTGTACCAATGCTTCGAGTGAAAGCACCCGATAGGGAGTCAAAAACACTGACTGAGCCGCGTCAGGATTTGGCAGAGCTTCATTCGGACGCACTTTTTCACCAGCAAAAATGACATGGACGGCTTCTCGGGCTTTTGCATTGGGGCCATCAAGAAAAACGTCCATTCCTGCGACATGGCGATAAACAAAACCGGCCGTCACAAGTGCCGCCTCTGCCGCTGCGAGGTCAGAACGCCGCAGCAAAATATCAACGTCCTGAGTATTGCGAACAGCCGCAACGTCCACACGGGCAACCCAGACAGCAACCGCATTGCCGCCGACAACGGCATAAAGCACCCCGGCTGCTTCTAGTGCCGCTGTTGCACGGAGCAGTCTTTCGCGTACCTTATCCACGGCAAGCCCCATCCGATCCAGTATTTCCATACCATCCATTAGAAGCATAGAAATAGTGTACCTCAAGCGACGGCGGCTTCCAGCAGTGTCAGCGTTTTGGCGTCGGCATCAAGGCGAGCGTGAACGCCGAGAGGCAGAGCGTAATTGTTGGGAACATGGCCGAAAGGGAAGCCAAGTACGGTCGGTTTGCCGTAGGGTGCAAGCAGTTCAGACCAGAGCTGGTGCATCGGAAGGGTATGCGTGTCGTCGGCGTCGGTGGCCTGGCCGACGATGAACCCGGCGGCGGATTGGAAAAGCCCGGCTTCGGCAAGCTGGACCAGAAAGCGCTCAATTCGATGCGGCGATTCGGCGATGTCTTCGATGAGAAGGAGTTTGCCGGCGGTCTCAATCTGGTACGGTGTCCCGGCCGTGGCGGCAACCAGCGACAAGCAGCCGCCGCAAAGCTGTCCAGTGGCAGTGCCGGACACGAGTGTTTCAGCGGCGATACCCGGCACAAGTCCGGCTGGCTGTGGACTCTGCAGCAGACTAAGCTGCCAGTCTAAAATCTTGGGGGCGAGAGTGCCAAGCTCAAAGACAAGCGGCCCGTGCAAAGCGGCTGTGCCGACGCGTTGAGCCAGAGGGATAAGCAGCGAAGTCGTATCCGAGTAGCCGATGACCATTTTGGGCGGCAGGCTTGCCAGCACGTCCCAATCCAGCAGCGGCCATAGACGACAGGCGGAAGAGCCGCCGCGAGCGCACCAGAGTACATCTATTTTGGGGTCAGCGTAGAATTGGGTGAAATCGGCGGCGCGGGCGGCAGGAGTTCCAGCATGATGGCCGATGCAGTCCCGGACATGAGGCGCTTCAATAATACGGAAGCCGCGCGACTTGAGTACCGCGATCCCGGTATCTAACGCCCCGGCTTCGACGGGGCTGGACGGGTTGACAATGCCGAGGGTACCGCCAGGAGGCAGCGCTTTCGAAGAGCGCATTAAATCCCGCCACCGGAAATGTTCTCGTCGGGACAGGGCTGCCAGCTTCGGGCGCACATCTCGTCAAACTGCACCGACAGCGGCTTTTCGGGGATTTTGTTCCAGACCGTGTCGAGCGCCCTTAAAATGCGGTCCGGGTGCTGCTCTTCTTCGATCTCTTCCAGCCGGCACTTCAAATCTTCGATCTCTTTCAGTGCCCGGCGGATGATCTCGCCCATCGGGTCGGCATTTCCCAAAGCCTGATCCATGACCTGCTGGGTGGACCGCTCGGAGATATGCAGGCCATCCTGAACGAGAATACGTCCGGGGACACCGACAACGCTGGTGTTCGGCGGAACATCGCGGGTGACGACCGCATTGGCTCCGATTCTTGCCCCGTCGCCGACCGTGATGTTGCCCAGCACTTTCGCGCCCATTCCTAAAAGAACATTGCTGCCGACGGTCGGATGCCGCTTGGTTTTTTCAAGCGACGTGCCGCCAAGCGTCACCTGATGGTACATGAGAACGTCGTCGCCAACAATCGCGGTTTCGCCGATGACGACCCCGGCCCCGTGGTCAATGAAAAAGCGGCGTCCGATGGTTGCCCCCGGGTGGATTTCGATATTTGTCAAAAACCGGCTCCACTGCGAAACCACCCGCGCCGGATAAAACCAGCCGCGCTGGTAAAAGCTGTGGGCAATCCGGTGGTAAAATAGTGCCCAAAACCCGGCGTAAGTCAGCACCTCGGCGAGCGACCGAGCGGCAGGGTCTTTGA
>JAYVVR010000374.1:0-3265 GCA_043786835.1 Armatimonadota bacterium
TGGCAAGCTTTATGCCGATTATCTCTGCCATCAGCGGCAATACGGGCTTGCAGTCGGCGGCGATTATTATTCGTGGGCTGTCGTCAGGCCAGATCACGCTTGCCGGGTGGCGTCTTGCCCTTGAGCGGCAGGCGGCGACGACACTCATCCTCGGTAGTGTCTGTGCGCTGACACTCGGTGTGATCGCCGGAGTTTGGGACAAGCATTGGATATTCGGCTTTGTCGTTTTCTTGGGCATGTTCATCTCAGTCAACATCGCTGGGATTATCGGGACGTGTATCCCCCTGCTGTCCAAACGGGCCGGCTACGATCCGGCGCTGACTGCCGGCCCGTTCGAGACGGCGTTTCAGGACGTCATCGGCATCTCGATCTTTTTAAGCCTGGCCTCGGCACTCTTAAACTGGCTGCGGTGAGGCGCTGCGCCGGCTTGACAAAACCTGCGCTCGATGCTATACTCTCCTCGCACCACTCTTTCGAACGTGACTTTTTTCGACCGTGACTTTTTTCGACCGTGCCCTTTAATTCCGTCCTGCGAGGCGGGGAAGGCGAGCGTCCTCTCAGAGCAGCTTCCACTGCCTCTTCGCTAACGCCTCCTGCCTCTTCCTGACTGACTCTGTTCTACTTTTGATTCTCTGAGGCGAACGCATGCCCGCACCGACTGACCTGAACCCGACTGCTGCGATGATTATGAACGCCGACGAGATGCGCCGGGCCTGGACACGGATCGCCCACGAGGTTCTCGAAAAGAACCGGGGCGTTCAAGATTTGGTGATCGTCGGCATTCTCCGCAAAGGCGGTCCGCTCGCCCGCCGCCTGGCCGAGACGGTTGCGCGGATCGAAGGCACCCCTGTCCCCTGCGGCGTGCTAGATATTTCCCTTTACCGCGACGATTTCCGCACCTACCAGCCTCATGTCGGTACGACGCAAATCCCCTTCGATATTGAAGGCAAGCGGCTTGTTCTGGTGGACGATGTCGCGTTCACAGGCCGGACCGTCCGCGCTGCGCTCGGGGCACTGGTGGATTTAGGCCGTCCTGCCGTCACCCAGCTTGCCGTTTTGGTAGACCGAGGCCACCGCGAGCTGCCGATCCGGCCCGATTATGTCGGAAAGAACCTGCCGACGGGGCGGCACGAGTTTGTCAAAGTGTGTTTGTCGGAGCTGGATGGCGAAGACAAAGTCGTTATTCATAAAGAGGCGGCGCGATGAGAGGAAGCAGGAAAGAGGAGCGTGGGCATCTATGCCGTCGTGGGAGTGAACGTCCTCGCTGGGGAGCGCGGACACTAAAGTTCCGCCTGCGCGGGACAATACAGAACATCTTATTCTTCCGCCATGCTCTTCGGGTCGCCAGTGCAGCGGGCGGCTTGGCGCTTCGCTTCCCAGTGAGGGCATTCATGCCCTCGAAACAACACACACCCTCATTGCCCGCCCTCCGCCTTTTCGACAGGGGAGCGCTCGCATGAGGCGAAAAGACTTGCTGGATTTACAAAGCCTGGATGCCGCCGAAATTTCTTATCTTCTCGACACCGCACAGTCGTTTAAAGAGATTGTCACCCGGCCCGTCAAGAAAGTGCCGACCCTGCGCGGCAAATCAGTGGCAACACTCTTTTTTGAGCCGAGCACCCGTACCCGGACGTCGTTTGAGGCGGCAGCGAAGATTATGTCCGCCGACACCTACAGCCTGACAGGCACGACAAGCAGCGCGGTCAAAGGCGAGTCGCTGAAAGACACGATGCTGACACTTGACGCGATGGGGATTGATGCATTTGTGATCCGGCACTCGCACAGCGGCGCGGCCAAGCTCGCGGCAGAATATGTCCCGAATAAGCCGGTCATCAATGCCGGCGACGGCACCCATGAGCATCCGACCCAGGGGCTTTTGGACCTGCTGACCATCCAGCAAGTGAAGGGCCGAATCGAGGGGCTGACTGTTGCGATTGTCGGAGACATTCTGCACTCGCGGGTGGCCCGCTCGAACATTTGGGGGCTGACCAAAATGGGGGCGAATGTGCGTTTAATCGCCCCACCGACATTGCTGCCTGCCGACGCCAATCTCTTGCCTGTCACGGTCTATACGAGTCTCGATGCGGGGCTTGAAGGCGTGGATGTCGTCAACATATTGCGTATCCAATTGGAGCGTCAGGATTCGGCATTTTTCCCGTCGGTCCGTGAATATGCCCGGCTGTTCGGGGTCAGCAAAGCGAAGCTCGCCTATGCCGCGCCGGACGTGACTGTGCTGCATCCCGGCCCGATGAACCGGGGCGTCGAAATCGCGTCGGCCCTGGCGGACGATCCTGAAATCGCCGTGATTACCGACCAGGTAACCAACGGTGTCGCGGTCCGTATGGCCGTGTTGTTCTGGCTGATGGGCGCCCCGCCGCCCGCTTAGGAGTTCCTACCGATGAGTCTTAACCGTGTCCTGCGCTATCTTGGCGGCCTCATTATCGCAAGCATTCTGCTTGTCGTGATTTTGCCTCTCGCCGGCATTCCGTCGTCGAAGTTCCTGCCGCCAAGTGTCGCATATGGGAAGGCTACGGGCAGCGCTTACGGCAAAATCACGAAAAAAGAAGTTCAGCCGACAGGCAACCCATTCAAAGTCGGCGACCATGTGTTTTTAGTAGATTATCAATTCAAAGCGCCTGAACCGCAAGGACGCGGCGAAATTAAGCCTGGTCCCAAGCAGCTTCGGACAAACCAGGTTCGAGTGGATGAAAGCGTTTGGGGCGACATGGATCACCCGAACACCAGTGGCATTCAGCCCGGCCAGACCGTGATAGTAAAGTACGAGACGACGTACCCGGACATCAGCGGCATCGCTAAGCCTGATCTCGGGCGCGGCTGCGGTCCCGGCGCAAACATTCTGAGCGGCTGGATTGTGTTTCTCGTCGGCGACCTCGCGCTCGGCTACTTGATTATGATGCTGGTACTGGAGCGCTTCGGGGCGAAGGAAAATATCTAGCGATTGGAAAAGCGTGGGAATATCGAGCGTAGGATTTCAATCCCACGCCTCCTGGCTGTATTACTATGATAACTTTACTCAAAAATGGCCGCGTTATTGACCCGGTGAATAACCGCGACGAAATCGTCGATGTGCTTGTGAGCGCCGAAGGGCTAATTGCCGAAGTAGGCCCCAATCTAAACGTATCAGACGACATTACTGTGATGAACTGCACGGGCTTTGTGGTTGCGCCGGGATTGATTGACATGCACGTTCACCTGCGCGTCCCCGGCCAGGAATACAAAGAAGATGTCGCGTCGGGAACGGCAG
>JAYVVR010000375.1:0-3265 GCA_043786835.1 Armatimonadota bacterium
GCGGCGGGTTCTCGACAGAACGCAGCTCATTCTGGACATCTTTGCCCAGCGGGCGCGGACGCGCGAAGGCAAGCTGCAAGTGGAGCTGGCACAGCTTAATTATTTGCTGCCCCGGCTGTCGTCGCTGTATACGAAGTTTGAGCGGCAGCAGGGCGGTATCGGCGGGCGCGGCCCTGGCGAAACCAAGCTTGAAAGCGACCGGCGGCGGGTCAAAGAGCGGATTTCTTTGCTTGGCGGCGAGATTGACGAGATGAAGGAGCAGCGCTCCCAGCAGCGGCAGATGCGCCATAAGCTGCCGTTCCCGACGTGCGTTCTGGTCGGCTATACATCGGCGGGCAAATCAACCCTCCTGAACCTGCTGTCGGGTGCGGAAGTGCTGGCCGACCGGATGCTGTTCTCGACTCTCGACCCGACGACACGCCGGGTAGTTCTGCCCCATGGCGGCTGGTCAGTCTTGATGACCGATACGGTCGGCTTTATTCGCAATCTGCCGCATCACCTGGTTGCGTCGTTCCGGGCGACGCTGGAAGAAGTGGTCCAGGCGGATTTTCTGATCCATGTGGTAGATACGGCCCATCCGGAGCGCGAGCGGCAGATGCGGGCGGTTCTTGAGGTGCTGCGGGAGCTTGGCGCGGAGAACAAGCCGATTATCACGGCGTTCAACAAAGCCGACCGAATCCACGACACGTTTGTTCTGCAGGAGCTTATTGCGGGGACACCGAACTCGTGCTACTTATCGGCGACTAAGCGCGACAATATCCCGTTTCTGATGGACCGCATGGAAGCAACCGTGCAGTCGCTTCTCGCCACCGTGACGCTGGTACTGCCGTATGACCGCTCGGACATTGTCGCGCTGTGCTACGAAATGGGCCGTGTCCATTCGGTAGACTACGGCTCCGAAACAATCACCGTCAAGGCCGACATTGTCAAAGAGCTTGCCGGACGATTGGAGCGCTTCACGCCGGGGTATGTGGAAGATTAGGTGCGAGACCAAGAGGGGCGAACATTGTGTTCGCCCTTATCTCTTCTGTTCCTATCTCTTCTGTTCCTATCTCTTCCGCCCTTCCTGCACTCATCGGGTATACTATCCCTGTGCCTGCCTTCCGTCAACAACCTGCAACGCTTCCTGCAAACGGCCCGCCGCTTGACGCTCTAGAAGGCGTCATCGAGCGGATCACGTTCCATAACGAAGACAATGGTTACACCGTGGCACGTCTGCTGCCGCCGAACGCCCGCGACGTCATCACCATTATCGGTAATTTCTCTAATCCTGTTGTCGGCGAATCGCTTTTGTGCTACGGCACCTGGACAAACCACGCCCAGTGGGGCAAGCAGATGAATGTCGCCCGCTACGAAGTCGTCCGGCCTGCGACCGCGTTTGCGATTGAGAAGTATCTCGGCTCCGGCATGGTCAAAGGGGTTGGCCCGGTGACGGCGAAGCGAATTGTCGCGAAGTTCGGCGAAGATGCGCTTGATATTATCGAGAACCATCCTCGTAAACTGCTTGGCGTCGGCGGCATCGGCGAGAAGACGCTGGCGAAGATTACGACGGCCTGGAAAGATCAGCGCGAAGTCAAGAACATCATGCTGTTCCTGCAGTCCCACGGCGTCTCCCCTGCCTATGCCGTGAAAATCTACAAAGCCTACGGCAGCAAGTCTATTGAAGTTGTCGAGAAGAATCCGTACCAGCTTGCGTCGGACATCTGGGGCATCGGCTTCAAGAGCGCGGATAAGATTGCCCGCGCCATCGGCATCGCCGAAGACGATCCCCGGCGCATCGAAGCGGGCGTCGTGTATGTGCTGAACGAGGCGGTCGAGTCCGGCGGCAATGCGTATCTGACCCAGGCCGAGCTGACTGAAAAAGCCGGCGAGATACTCGGTGTCGGGGACGTTGCCGGGGCGATTAAGATACTCGCCGACTCGGGCCGCCTGGTAGCCGAGCCGTTTGCACTGATGGGCGATACCGAAATCGCCATTTACACGCCGTCGCTGCACAAGACCGAGATCGGCGTCGCCGAGCGCATCAAGTCGCTATTGACTTCCCCGATGCCGGTTCGGGAAGTAAGCAGTGACGACTGGCTTTCGGCGCTTCTCGACAAGAACGGTACGGCGCTGTCAGAGCAGCAGCGTGCGTCTGTCCAAACCGCCCTGCAATCCCGCTTTTCTGTTCTCACTGGAGGCCCCGGAACCGGCAAGTGCGTTGCCGGCAATACGCTCGTTGTCACAGAAAACGGACTCACGCCCATTCGTGATGTTTGGTGCAGCCGCGCGGAAGATAGCCGCCCTGATACTTTTCTGAAACACAAGCTGCGCGTTCTCGCCAAAGACAAGAATGCGCTGACAAGCCATGTTTACTTTGGCGGTACTAGGCCGACGATCAAAGTCAAAACGCATCTTGGTCTGGAACTCGAAGGAACTCCCAATCACCGAGTTTGGGCGATGACAGAAAGCGGGCCTGCGTGGGTGCGGCTGGACGAATTTGGGGCAGGCAGCTATGTCGCTGTGAGGCGTGGTGATGAGTTCTTTGGACACAATTCCGTTTGCGCTGATCTTGCCTATTTACTCGGCGTCATTTCCGGCGATGGGTCACAGGTCTCGCCCGAAACTCTAATTATTACGAACAATAATCTTGCCCTGCTCCACCAATGCCAGCAAACGTTTGACGCGCACTTCGGCAAGCCCGGCACGATTATTGCAAGTCGGAACACACTGGAACTCCGCATTCATAGAGTGCAGATCCGGCAAACACTCTGTGACCTCGGCCTGCACTTATGCCATTCAGAAGGCAAGGTGGTTCCCGCCTGCGTCCTCGGCGCGTCAAAGGAGGCCATTGTGTCTTATCTTGCCGGTCTGATTGATACCGACGGTCATATCGGCTGTCGTGCGAACGGGCAGACTGCGTTTGAGGTGACTCTGAGAAGCAAAACTCTACTCGCGCAAGTTCAGCTTTTATTACTTAACCTCGGCATCATCAGTCGTCTTGTCGCAAAAACGGTCAAGTACCGACACAAAGACACCGAAGAAGTGCGGACGTACTGGCGTCTCACGGCAACAGGAAAAGACGCCGACCTGCTGATGACGGTCATTCCGACCACAAAGGCTGGGGCATCTCAGGTGCGGGTGCTGAATGCAAACCGTGACATCGTTCCGATCCCTGGTGCGTTTATTCGGGATTTGTTTACAGCCAACGGGCCGAAATCGCGTCGGGAGTGGTGGGCCTGGAAGCGGGAGATAAAGCACGAGCGGAAGCCGACCCGGCTGCGGC